>JAFZBQ010000043.1 GCA_017561665.1 Bacteroidales bacterium
CACAAATATATCATTTTTATGACAAATTGGCAGAAAAAGGGCGCTGGCAAACAAGTTGATTAAGATAGAGGCAAAGGAGAAAATTACAATGAACAATAATAATCAGGAATTGGAAAAATACGCCGTGAACCTCAATGAGAGGGCACGAGCTTCTAAATTGGATCCTGTGATCGGTCGTGACGACGAGATCCGCAGGGTGCTTCAGATTCTTAGTCGAAGGACCAAGAACAACCCGATTCTGGTGGGTGAGCCGGGCGTCGGCAAGACCGCGATAAGCGAAGGCATTGCCCAGCGTATCGTAAACGGCGACGTGCCGGAAAACCTTAAGACCAAGACCATTTATTCTCTGGATATGGGAGCGCTGATTGCCGGCGCCAAGTATCAGGGCGAATTTGAAGAGCGTCTGAAGGGCGTGGTCAAGACCGTCTGCGAAAGCAACGGCGAAATCATCCTCTTCATAGATGAAATCCACACTCTGGTGGGTGCCGGCCGTACATCCGGTGCGATGGATGCAGCAAACATCCTGAAGCCGGCGCTGGCCCGCGGCGAACTGAGGGCCATCGGCAGCACCACACTCGATGAATATCAGAAGTACTTCGAGACCGACAAGGCCCTGGAGCGCCGTTTCCAGATGGTGATGATAGACGAGCCTTCGCCCGCCGAGTCAATTTCTATCCTCCGTGGCCTGAAGGAGAAGTACGAAAACCACCACAAGGTGCGTATAGAAGACGACGCGATTATCGCCGCCGTGCAGCTTTCGCACCGATACATCACCAACCGTTTCCTGCCCGACAAGGCCATCGACCTGGTGGATGAGGCGGCCAGCAAGCTGCGGTTGGAGATGAACTCCGTGCCGGAGCCCATAGACGATTTGAACCACCGTATCAAGCAACTGGAAATTGAGAAGGCCGCCATCAAGCGCGAGGGCGAAGGCACCAAGCTGGACAAGATAGAGGCCGAGCTCAAACAGACCCGCGAAGAGCAGGAGCGCCTTATGGCCAAGTGGAACAGCGAGAAGGATGTCTTGAGCGACCTTAGCAACAAGCGCCAGGAACTCGAGAACCTGCGCCACGAAGCCGAGACGGCAGAGCGCAGCGGCGACTACGGCCGAGTTGCGGAGATACGTTACGGCCGAATGCAACAGGTTCAGAGCGATATTGAGCGCCTCACCAAGGAAAAGGAATCCTGGACCAACCCCATTATGAACGAGGCCGTCAGCGAAGACGATATCGCCGAGGTTGTGGCCCGCTGGACCGGCATCCCCGTGAGCAAGATGCTCCAGAGCGAGAAGGAGAAGCTGCTCCATATAGAAGAGGAGTTGCACAAGAGGGTAGTGGGACAGGACGAAGCCATCAGTGCCGTGGCAAATGCCGTGCGGCGCAGCCGTGCCGGTCTTCAGAACGAGAAGCGGCCCATCGGATCGTTCATGTTCCTGGGTACCACCGGCGTCGGCAAGACCGAGCTGGCCAAGGCGCTGGCGGAGTATCTGTTCGACGACGAGAATATGATGACCCGTATCGATATGAGCGAATACCAGGAGCGTCACACAGTGTCGCGTCTGGTAGGTGCGCCTCCGGGATACGTCGGTTACGAAGAGGGTGGTCAGCTCACCGAGGCGGTTCGCCGCAAACCTTATTCGGTAATATTGCTGGATGAGATAGAGAAGGCCCATCCCGACGTGTTCAACGTGCTGCTGCAGGTTCTGGACGACGGCCGTCTGACCGACAATAAGGGCCGCACGGTCGATTTTAAGAACACCATTTTGATCATGACCTCCAATGTCGGCAGCGACATTATCCAGGACAGCATCGCTCAGGGTGTGGACTTTGACAATTGCCGCGACAAGGTGATGGAACTGCTTAAGCACAGCGTGCGTCCGGAGTTCCTGAACCGTATCGACGAGATAATCATGTTCCACCCGCTCTCCCGCGACGATGTGCGTGAGATCCTCAAGATACAGATAGCCGATCTGCAGGGCAAACTGGCTGCGATGGACATCACGCTCAAGTTTACCGATGGCTTTGTGGATTACCTTTCCGACAAGGGCTACAACCCCGTTTACGGTGCACGGCCCATCAAGCGAGTGCTCCAGCGGGATTTGATAGACGAGTTGGCCAAGGAGCTCCTCGAAGGCAAACTCACCAAGGAACACCCCATCACCGCTGATATTGTGGGTGGAGAAATAGTTCTCAAATAGTCAAGAGTGCTCCTAATGGAGGTTTTTTGCCGCCATTGGGAGCAAAAATGGCCCAAAATGCGCCTAATGGAGGAATTTTACCGCCATTGGGCGCACTTTGCGTTAAATAAGTACGATTGTTACGCTGCGGGAAGCCTGGGCGCCCATTACGAGCACCTGGGCTATGTCGGCGGTCTTGGAAGGGCCGCTGATGAATGTGCCGTAGCCGTAATCGTTGAAGCTGACCTGCTTGTAGGCCTCGTGCATATTGTTCACGATGCGGCTCTTGGGCATCAGTATTACCAAATGCTCGCAGATGAAGCATACGGCCCTCTCTTTCATCGCCTGTGGTACCCAGATGCAGCCGTTCTCGGCAACGCCGAATTCACCGCGGATAATCCCGACATCGGTACCGTCCAGAGCCTGAGCGCTGCCGGCGGTGTCGGGGTTGCGGGTGGCGATGGTGATTTCCGGCAGATTGGAGGCAATCTCCCTGGCGTCGGGGAACAGCTGTCGTACCAGTGAGTTGAGGTCTTCTCCGGCTGCGGGTTCAATTACCCGGCCGCCTACAGCCTCGCTCATCTTAACGAACTGCGCCAGCGGGTCGGGATAGGTCACCGCCGCGATATCGTCCAGGACGGGCATATCGTGCCGATCGCGCACACCTGCGCGGATCCGGTTCAGGATATCTTGTTTAGCACTCATTCCTTATCCTCCTTTTCCAGATCCTCGAACACCTTGTGGAAAGGCTTCTTAGGGAATTTCATCATCTCGTGCCCCTCAGCCCATGGGTTGAGCCCGCAATGCACCAGGCCGTGCGGCATATTGTTGAGCAGATGCGCGGCGCCGGTGGCGGTGTTGTACCTGGACTCGCTGCCGAACGCGCGGCTCATCGTGTCGCACATCATCTTCTTGCTCTTGGAGGCCGTGCCGTATTCCGCCAGTTTCTGCCGCCATTTATACACCTGGTCGCCCAGGTCGATCTTTACCGGGCAGACGCTCTGGCAGCTGTTGCACAGGGTGCAGGCCGACACGTTGCCGGAGTGCTCCTGAGGGTTGCGCAGCATTCCCAGGTTGATGCCGATGGGGCCCGGTATGAAATAGCTGTAGGAATAGCCGCCGCTGCGCCGGTACACAGGGCAGGTGTTCATACACTCTCCGCAGCGGATACATTTGAGCGCCTCCCAGTGGTCGGGGTCGGCTATCCAGCTGCTGCGGCCGTTGTCAACCAGAACTATGTGAAATTCACCGTCGTTGCAGCGGGCCTTGCGGAAATGACTGGTGTATGTTGTGGTCGGCTGGCCGGTGCCGGAACGGGCCAGAAGGCGCTGGAACACCGCCAGACAGTCGTAATCGGGTATTATCTTCTCCAGGCCGACGGCGGCGATGTGCAGTTTGGGGCAGGCAGTTGACATATCGGCGTTGCCCTCGTTGGTGCAGACCACTATGTCGCCGGTGGTGGCGATGCCGAAGTTGCCTCCGGTCATGCCGGCTTCGGCCGTCAGAAATTCGTTCCTTAGGCTCAGCCGGGCGCGATAGGTCAGATATGTCGGGTCGTGGTTGCCGATTTCGTCTGAGATGCCTTTCTCCTCGAACAGTTCGCCGACTTCGTCGTGGCTCAGGTGAGTGGCAGGCATCACTATGTGGCTGGGCTTCTGCCCTTTGAGCTGGATTATGCGCTCGCCAAGGTCGGTCTCCACCACCTCGATGCCGCGCTTCTCCAGGTACGGGTTCATCTCGCACTCCTCGGTAAGCATCGACTTGGACTTGACCACCTTGCGGACGTTGTGGCCGGAGAGGATCCCGTAAACAATCTTGTTGAATTCGGCGGCGTCTGCGGCCCAGTGAACTATGGCCCCGTTGGCCTCTGCATTGACGGCAAACTGCTCCAGATATTCGTCCAGATGCGATATGGTGTGCCGCTTGATGGCCGATGCCTTCTCGCGCAGCTGCTCCCATTCGTCCAGGCCGAAGGCCATATTGTCCCGCTTGGTGCGGACGCCCCAGAAAGTGGCGTCGTGCCATTCGGCGTACTTTCCATCTTTCAGGAAAGCTTTGGCTTTTATGCTGTGCGACGTACTCATAACCCTGCTGCCAATATTTCTACGACGTGTTTGAAGCCGATATCCAGGCCCTGCTTTTTTGCCACGCCCGCCATATGCATCAGGCAGGCGCAGTCGGGCCCGGTGATGTATTCGGCGCCGGTGGCGATATGGCGGCGGAGCTTGTCCAGCCCCATCTGCGCGCTGACGGCCGTTTCTTCTACCGAGAACATCCCGCCAAAGCCGCAGCATTCGTCTTTACGCTCCGGCTCAACGACCTCGATTCCCTCTACCAGCGAGAGAAGGTCCTTAATCTTATTGAACGGGGCTATGTGCTGCTCGCTGGGTGATGAAAGTCCCAGCTCGCGGACTCCGTGACAGGAATTGTGGAGGCTCACCTTGTGCGGAAATCGGCCCAGCGGGCCGGCAGGCCTCACAACATCGTGAAGGAACTCCACTATGTCCATAGCCTTGGCGGCGGTGGCGCAAGGGTGTCCTGCCAGCAGCCGCTCGTAGTTCAGGCGCACGAAGGCGACACAACTTACCGACGGCGCCACGATATAGTCGAATCCCGCAAACTTCTCCTCAAACTTGCGGGCCAGCGGCACGGCCTTGTCTTCAAAACCGGCGTTGGCCATTGGCTGTCCGCAGCAGGTCTGCCCGGCGGGATAATCCACCTCCAGGCCCAGATGCCGCAGCAGGCGCCAGCAGGCGACGCCCACCTCGGGATAGACGGCGTCGACATAGCACGGGATGAACAGCCCTACTTTCATTTAGTTCTTGACAAACGTGAGCCGCTCCCAGATGCAGCGGGGAATCAGTTTCCAGAAGAAGACCAGTATGCGGTAGCGCCAGTCAAAGCAGATTATTCGTTTGCGACGATTCAGGCCGTTCAGGATGCAGCGGGCCGCCTTGTCCACCGATATCGTCATAGGATACTTCTTGTTTGGATTCAGCAGGTCGGTGGCCACGAATCCGGGACGGATGTCGGAGAAGGTAACCGGCAGGTGTTTCATGCGCGATAGCTGCACCAGAGCGCTGATATATGTCTGCTGCATCCGCTTGGAGGCGGAGTAGGCGGGAGCATTGCCGATTCCGGCGGTGCCGGCTACGGAAGAAATCACTCCGATGTGAACCTTGCGCGAAGAGGAATACTCGCCGCAGGCCTTTACATAATTGATAAAGTGAATCACCATCCGCACCATTCCGGTACAGTTGGTCTCCATGGTATTGGTCTCGATCTTCTCATCCAGATCCGGATTCTGCTTGCCGATGCCGGAGACGTGGAGGAAGAGGTCGGGCGAACCCGTCCTGGCCAGCAGCGTGTCCAGCGCGGCCGTGGCATCTGAAGAAGTTATATCGATAGCCTGTGTGAGAATTGTTCCTTCGGGAAATTGTGAGGCCAGTTCTTCCAGCCTGTCGGCACGTCTGCCGGCAGCGCCCACCACCCATCCGTCGGAGGCCAGGCGTGTGGCCAGTTCCTTGCCGATGCCGGAGGTGGCGCCAATGATAATTGCGGTTTTCATAATAGTACAAATATAGTGAAAACTATTGCTATCTTTGCGGCTTCAAAAAGAAAACAGATGAAAGTACGTCGCTTTATAGCTATTATACTGCTGATTATGACCGCCTCCGCAGGTCGTGTGGCAGCCCAGAACGTCTCCCTTTACTTTGGAGAGAACAAGACCCTGTACGACAAGCGTTATTACGGGGCTCTCTTCGGCGAAGGCATTGCGCCGACATTTCCGACTTTCGATGTCAAGATAGGCTGGGCCGACAACAGTTCATCGCCCTATGCTTCGCTCTGCAAGCATCCGGAGGTGGGTGTCGGCTTCCAGTTCGACGGCACCGGCGACATCACTGCCGCCAGTGGCCCCGGTATGGGCAACATCTACAGCATTTACGGATATTTCGACAGGCCATTTATGGATGCCGGCCGTTTTAGACTTGGCTATAGCGGCGAATTCGGCCTGGCGTTTATGTTCAACAAGCGCTTCGACCCGGTGACCAACCCCGACTTTATCATAATATCGTCGCCGGTGAACAATCATATTTCACTGGGGCTGCAGGCTCAGTACGATATCACTCCCAGATACGATGTCGGCCTCGGTTTCTTCTTTAACCACACCTCTAACGGCGCCGTCAACTTTCCCAACAAGGGCCTGAACGCTTTTGAACTGGCTCTCCGCCTGGGAATGCACAACCCCGATAGCGGAATGCAGACCGTGCGTGAGACTGTGGACGACGGGTTCAAGCGGGGATTCCGATTCGCAGCTCAGGCCTCCTGCGGTGTAATGAGCAACGAGGCCAAGTTTGACCGTTACATAGAAGAGGGCGTCTGGGTAAACGACCACTATCCCAAATATGCCTTCGAGGTGAATGCGCTCTACCAGTACTGCCGCACCCAGTCGAGCGGTCTGGGCTTTGACCTGTTTGTGACACCCTTCTGCGACGAGATTGCTGCAAATAACGGTCGCGGCGAGAGTTACGATCCAATTTCCGTCGGCATCTCCGTGCTTCACGAGTTCAGCTACCGCAATTTTGCCACGATGGTAGGCGTGGGCCGCTATCTGTATCACAACGACGGCATCGCCCGAGGCAAGATCCTCTACCAGCTCGTGTCAATGAAATATACATTCCCCGAGCTGGCAAATATGTACGCCGGAATCGTACTCAAGGCCCACAAGTTTATGGCCGCCGAGTCAATCCAGTTCTGTATAGGCAAGAGGTTCTAAATCAGTTTATTTCTTGACTATCTCGATATCGGTGACATCCTTGCGGTTGATGGTAAGGATGTTGTCGCAGCCTCTGTATTTGCCCACCTTCCAGCAGGATTTTGGCAGTGGTTTGCCGCCGGAAAGGACTTTCGGTTCGAAAGAAAGCTTCAGACGCTCGGTGCCATTCGGTTCCAGTGCGGTGTATTTGACGCTGCCGGGGGCGTATTCGACATCCTTCAGCATACAAGTGGTGCTGAATATGTGGTCGGTTCCCTCCGGAATTATTTCGGGCCAGGCGGCCATCCCTTCCAGGTAGTGGGGCAGGTAGTCGAAATAGCTGTCGGAATACCAGATGCCATACCATTCGATACCTACCGAATTGACCGAGATGTTCCCCTTGGACGTATGGTTGCATGCAGAATACTCTGCCAGAGCAAGGGTGGCAAGGGCCTCTTTTTTTGCCTGCTCGCATCTTGTTTCTGCTGCCCAGCGGGCCAGTACGGAGCCGTATCGGGCGGCGTGGCTGCTCATCTCAAAGAAGCAGACGTCCTGTTCGCATATGCTCACTCCGCCGTAGCGGACGGTGCCGCCGAAGCGCCCCTTTACAAAGGCAAGCAGGTCCAGCACGACCTGTTTGTATTCCTTGCAGGTTTCGGGGTTGTTGAGCAGATACCTGGCGGTTTCCATAGGAGCAAACTGGTTCATATTGGACAGGCTCTCGCTGTCGATATCCTCGAAATAGCCCGACCAGAGGCCGTTCTTCACGGGATACTCCATAACCCAGTTGAATATCAGATCCCGCTTTGCCTTGACTAAAGCCTTGTCCAGGGAGGTGTCGGCAGCGAGAATCTTATCAAAGAATTCCACCACGAATATCATATCGGAAGTATACGCGTCTTCGGCCTCGCCGGTGCGCATATTCACGCGGAAGGGGAGCGGCGACTCCCGCTCGGAGCCCTCCTTGATGTTTTTAATCAGCAACTCGGCAATATGATCTGCCATTGCCTGGTATTTCTCTTCTCCGGTAAATGTCGCAAAATCCATATAGGCGACGCCCACCATGGCCGCCTTGTCGGTCTCGATTCTCTCGTCAAGATAGATGCCGTCGGGGTCGTCGTTGTCCTGGGTGCGGACCATCCCCGGCCAGGCCCAGTCGTCGGGCGTGGGGAACATCAGCATCCTGTCAAGGAAATCTTTCACGGGAACAAGCGCCCTTATGTCTCCGGTATATGGATAATAATACCGGAAGAGTTTCATGGCAAAGTAGGCGTTGCTGCCCTGGTTGTTGACCACCCTGCGGTCGTGATAAAGGCCGTCTTCAGTAAGTACATCGGGATAAGCTGCCCTGTAGGTGCCGTAAGACGATGTTACGATATAGCCCGGGAGCCGCCCTTCCGGCATTTCGAACTGCGGCCCGTCAATGATAAAGTTCATCGACCACACCAGAAGTGTGTCGTAGTTCATCCAGGGCTGGAGCCATCCGTCCTTGACGAAGACCTGATGGTCAAGAATCTCCTGTTTGTGGGCGGCGTGCTCGTGACCGGGAAATCCGTGCGAATCGTAAACGGGAATCCTGGGGGTCATTTTGCCTGTCGATGTATTATTGTTGCATCCTGCCAGCACAAGAACGCACGCAATTGGAATCAAGAATCTGAATGGTCTCATCTTCGGTGGGCTTTGTATTGTTCGCCAAAGGTAGGAATAAGAGACATTACTTGCAACATTCGAGGTGCAGCCCGCACCGCAACAAAAAAGCAGCC
>JAFZBQ010000044.1 GCA_017561665.1 Bacteroidales bacterium
AGAATAAATGGTGTCAATGAATTGTGGCCGGGCGTTAAACGGGAAAATGTCTTTGTCGTGCGCATCAATGCCAACGACAAATACTTCTTCGGAGATGCACCTCGCCAGGACGATGCCGATATGCGTCTCGTAGGCAAGGACTTCTTGACAAAGAAAGGAAAAGACGCCCGCTTCGGGCTGCAGGTAGACCGGGCCACAAGTTACGGCGCTTACCGTCATATGCAGGATCTATTATTCCAGATATTCTCGGAAGTCCGTGAGGAAAAGGCACAATCCGTTTATGGCAAAAGCTTGAAAGACCTGTCTCCGGAAGAAAAGTCGCAGATCAACGAGATGGTTCCGCTGGCAATTTCAGAAACAGATATGAAAGGGTTGAAGCGGTAAATGGGGAACCAGCTCTAAATCGGCCACAGAATGAAAGAATTGTCCTTCATGTACATTCTGTGGCCATTAATCTGCTGAAAAAAGCTAAAATCTGGCCACAGGATGAAACACAGTCCTCATAGATTCATTCTGTGGAACGCAGATGAAGGCGCCGCTTCGTTTGCGTCGCCCGCAAGTTTTCCGTATATTTGTGCATCAAGAACACGAACGATATGTCGATCAAGGCGATGCCCGTATGGAAATGGGCACTTCTGCTGCTGGCGAGCCTGGTGCTGGCTTTTGTGGTTATGGCATTTGGCAAGGAAACGCCTTCGCTTTTGCCGGCGGGCTGGCTCCGCAGCGTAGCCGCGGTAGTTTGCGCGGTGGCCATGCTGGCCCTGTACGCGCTCTTCGTGCGCTGGTTTGAAGGGCATCCGGCGCAGGACATTCCGCTGCGTCGCCTGGCGCCCGAAACGGGCAAGGGCCTGGGTGTGGGCTTCTTCTATTTCGTGGCCGTGGTTGGCGTGATGTACGCCTGCGGCGTCTACCGCGTCGCCTCGTTTGGCACCGACCAGCCGTCCGCTCTCATCAATGCGTTTTTCTTCGGCATCACGACCGCCGTGGGAGAGGAGTTGCTGTTCCGTGGCGTGCTGTTCCGTTGGGTAGATGAGAAGTGGAACTTCGCGGCCGCCCTGGTCGTTTCGTCCCTCGTCTTCGGCCTCATACACCTGGGCAATCCCGGCGCCACCTGGTGGTCGTCGCTGGCCATCGCCATCGAGGCGGGCCTGTTGCTGGGAGCCGCCTACAAGTGTTCCGGCACGCTGTGGCTGCCCATCGGCATTCACTGGGCCTGGAACTTTACGCAGGGCAACTTTTTCGGCATCAATGTATCTGGCGGAGACGTCGGCGCGTCGCTCATCCAGCCCGAAATCTCCGGCCCGGACATCCTGACCGGTGGAGCTTTCGGGGCGGAAGCCTCCGTTATTGCGGTTGTCCTGGGCGCTGCCCTCTCGGCCTGGTACATTGTTCTCATTCTTCGCGCTACTGCTCCATCACCCACTTCCAGCAGGGGTTGACTCCGCTGCTGTAATCAGCCCATGTGACGGGCAGCGGGATGTCGGGAACCAGGACGTTCTCATCCCATTTGGCGGCATCGGCCCGGTAAAAATACTTGTGACTTACAGAGCCTTTCACGTGGGTGTTGGGCAACTCCCAATACAGACAGTCCCCGTAGTTGTTCGGCGCGTAGGTGCTGCTCTCCCCAACCACAATACCGATACCATTGTCGACAGCCGTCGTAATCAGCTGGCCCGCACTGCTGAAAGTGCCTTTGCCCTGCAAGAAAACGACCTTGCCGGTAAACAGGCTGTCGCGGCTGTGGTTCTTCACAAACAGTTCCGATATCGATGCCTCCATCGCATCATCCCCGCCGTCCCCGTAATCGCCATCATACAATTCTCCCAATGGATATGAGAGGCCTTCCCTCTCGAAATACGCTTTGACGTTCTTGGCCAATTCCGGGTATTGGGCTTCCCAAAGTCTGGAGAAGCGGATTGAACCCCCACCATCGCGGATTTCATCGACAGGTTTGAGCCACGAAAGCAACTGGTCGCATAACTGGCTGTTGCCTCCCCCATTGTCGCGCACGTCAACCACCAGGGTATTCACTTCCTTTTCGGCTATTTCACCGAACATCTCCTTCAAGAATGCTCCGAAATCCGGCAATTTACTCATTCCGCTGGTATCCACGGACATCCCCATCTTGATAGCCCCCAGCATCGTATTGTAGTCGACGCATTTAGCAAAGTGCAGATAGCAGAGCTGCTTTTCGGGTAAGATGCAGTAACTGAACGGCATACCGTTGTCCTCCGTAGTGAAATCCTTCATCTCCGTTGGGTACCATTCGAAATCCTTGGTATTCTTGATGGCAGGCAGCAGCACGGTATCGCCGTCCTCGAATTGAAGCAGCAGTTTGCCGTCGGAGCGGTGATAGGGATTATAATCCCAGAAGGCTTTCCATAGCATGCCTCTTTCCATCGCCATGGCCTTGAATTGATTGTCGTTGTCACAACTCATCAGGGAGCAGAAGCTGTCAAGGACCTCGCGAGCAGGAGCGCCATTGATGTTCGTGACCCGTTTGCCAAGTTGGTCGGCAAACTCCTTTTTGATACCGAGCAGGTAGAAGGTCGAATCGTTGTCGAAGAAAAGATAGAAAGGATACAAGCCTTTCCGGTACAATGACGACATGTCCAAGGATACGTAAGTATGGCCATCATTGAGACGTGACAGAATGGCTTGCAGATAAAGCCTGAACTGCGTCTTGCTCTTACAATCCGCCAGATCCTGGTAGCCCGCCCTTGTCAGGCTGTCCATGTCGATATGCGGTTTGTCGGTTTCGGCAAACAGCGGGTGGGTGTTTTCCAGCATGTCCGCAAAGAGCAGGAAGTCCCTTTGGTAGGAGTTGCCTTTGCGATAGCTGTCGCCTGCTTCCACTTCGGGATTGGTCACGACATTGGAAGGTTGAGAATCGTTACATGCCGTGAGGCCCAGCAGCAACGGTATCAATAACAAATATAGTTTTCGCATAATCGTATCTATTCGTTCCAGCCATAGCGCCAAACAAAGATAGGAAAAAAATGAAGACTGTACTCTGCTTATATAATCGTGATTAATCAATCTAAACGTTCTAAACGTTTATAAACGGATAGAAACGTTTGGCATATGGTTCTATCTTTTTTTCTGTTTTATCTTGCGGGTTATAAAATTATAACCTATCTTTGCTATGCCAACATTATTCAAACTATTTGGGCTGATCTTTCGTATTTACACAAGAGACCATCAGCCGCCACACGTACACGTGATCTCACAAGAGGGAGAGGCCATCT
>JAFZBQ010000004.1 GCA_017561665.1 Bacteroidales bacterium
ACAATCATACATTTTTCATAGGATGAAACGTCAACTGCTACTTTTTTCCATTCTTTTTGCGATTATACTGTCGTCCTGCCAGAGCGGCAGCATGGTATTGTTGCGCAGCAACGAATTCGCTTTTGACGCGTCGGCGGCGACTGCCGATTCCATCGACGCCGAAAGCGGATTCACCATCGTCTCTGACATAACCCTGGCCGATTTTCTCGCCGACGCCGAGATAATGAGCATCCCCGGCGTACTGTCGGTAAAGCTTCGCCATCAAGACCCCGCCGACATCGCAAAGCAGAACTATCCTGCCGGACCTATGCCGGACGGCCGTGTTCCGGTGCTGGAGGCTGCGTTGACGCTGTATCCGCCGGAGGGGGCGAGCGACATGACTGTCGGAGTGCCTCTGGGGCTCCTTTCCGAGCCGTGGGGCTCCCACAAGATGGTGCTTCAGTTCACCGGCGTCGCCTGGGAGATGTATATTGACGGGCATCTGGTGGACCGCGACTATGCGTTCGGCTATCCGAGGCCCGAGGCCGGTGCTGCGCTGGTCTTCGACAATCAGTATGTAGGCGAAAGCAGCCTGTGTTCGCCCTGCCTGGCAGTGTACGAACTGCCGGCTTCCGCTAAAGAATATAAAGAGGCGCAGTACTTCAACCCGCGCGGCCACAACTCCTGGGTCGGCGACGTGGCAACCATTTGGTACAAAGGCCGTTATCATGTATTCTATCTCCTTGACAGGCGCGGCCATCAGGGCAAGTTCGGTCGCGGAGGGCACTATTTCGAGCATCTTTCCACCGCCGATTTCAAACATTGGACAGAACACGAGGCAGCCACTCCGATAGAGCATCAGTGGGAAACGATGGGCACCGGAGCGCCGTTTACCTGGCACGATTCGCTTATGATCAGCTACGGAATGCACACCTCCCGCCTGTATCCCTACGAGCAGACGGCATCCCCGCGCGAGTGGGAGCATATCAAGGAGTTCGGCTGCAGCGAAGTCATCCCCTTCGACTCATTGGAAGAGGGCTTCTACCCATCCGGCACCACCTTCAGCGTGAGCCGCGACGGCGTCAGCAGCTTCGAGAAGTCGCGCATCATACTTCATCCTTCAGAAAACCCTACAATCTATACCGACCCCGACGGCCGGCTGTGCATGCTTGCCAACTACGCCTCCCGCGGCACCTGGACTTCCGATGACCTGCGCGGCCCGTGGAGTTGCATCAGCGAGGATTTCCCTCCCGGAGGCGACTGTACCTTCATCTTTACCTGGAACGACTGGCAGTACATCGTGGGAGGCTTCACAAATATGTGGAAGAAACCTGTTTCTGCGCCGATAGAAGACTATGAAGACGTTGTAGCCGAAGGACTTGACCTCTACGACGGCCTGTGCGTGCCCAGCATCACCCAAATTGGCGACGGCCGCTATCTGATGGCGGGCTGGGTAATGGTAAACGGCCACTGGGGCGGTCCGCTGGTGGTTCGCGAACTGCTTCAATATCCCGACGGTACCATCGGCTCGAAGTTTATGCCGGAGATGATGCCGCTCACTTCTCGCGGCCGGTTGCTGGAGCGGACTGTCGGCGATAACGGGCTGGGGGCCCAGACCCTTTGCCGCTCGTTCTTACTTACTTTTGATGTAGAACCCTCCGACGACGGGAAATTGTCGCTATGTCTGGGCACCGGGGAACGCTCCTGCCTTTGGGATCTGGATGCAGCCACGGCCAGGGCTCAGTTCTCTGCCGACGGTTCCCATAGCAAATCGTTACGCGAAGGCGGAGCACATTACGAAGCGGGAAATTATGCAATAGAAAACATCAGAGGGTTGGATTCTCCCTTCACGGTGCGCATTGTGGTCAAGGGTGAACCCAAGTGGGGCGGATCGCTGGTGGACGTGGAGATTGCAGGCCAGCGCACAATGATAACCCACCGTCCCGGCCTGGTTGTGGAAAGTCTGGGGCTGAGTGCCAGCGGATTTACCGTAAAGAACGTCCGTCTTATGCCTTGTAAGCAATAGCTGCGCCCAGGGCAGCTTCCTCCTCATGGGAGGTCAGCACTACTGGCAGGCCGAATGTTTCAGAAAGAATCTTCTTCAGCAGGGGATTCTTTCTTAATGCATTGCCGGAACCGGTGATTGCCGTTCTGTCCTTCTTGATCGACTCCGGAAGGAGATCGTAAAAGTCCTTCAATTCCTGGCAGATACCCTTCATAAAGGCCGTCGTGAGGCGATCCGGAGTCAGGTTGCGCAGGTCTATACCGGAGATCTGACCGCGGAGGCTTGCGTCCCTGCGGGTGCCCTCGAATGTGGTGCGGACGGCTATTCCGTCGGACTGGGATGCCGCGGTGTCACTCATCTTGTCGTAGAGTTCGGCGTCGCTTATTGTTGTGCCGGTAAATTGCGTTATGACCTGCTTGTAAAAGTCCTTGAGCAACGCTAGCGAGCAGCCGCCGCAGAGGGCCGCGCCCACCAGGATATATCCGCCGCCGGGCAGCGGGCGGGTGTCCAGCGGAGGTACCTCAACATAATCTTTCGTAAACACCGATATCTGGCTGCTGGTGCCGATGGTCACGTGAACTTCTGTGGTCTTGTCCTGCACCGAGCCCAGGAATGCCGCCTGGTTGTCGCCGATGGGGACATAGACTGGGATGCCGCGATAACGGCCGACCTCTGTGCCGGCGGGGCATACTTTGGGTAGAATTGTCGTTTCGATGCCGACGGTATTTAATGCATCGCCGTCGAATTGCAACTTCTGCCTGTCAAAGAATCCCAGGCTGGCGGCGTTGGAGGGTTCGCACAGCGGCTTGGTCTTGACGCAGAGGCTCATCGCCGCAAAGTCCATCACCGTACAGAGTTTGACGGCTCGTGCCGGGACATTCCCGGTCTTAAGGTTATAGAAATGGGTCGCCAGGCCGTAGCCGGTTGCGGTTTCGTAGCCTGTCTGGGTGGTGAGCCACTGCGCGTAACTCTTGCCTTCCTTGAAAGGCTGTGCCGCACTGCCGTCCTGCCATGTATACAGCGGACTGACGGGGTTGCCGGCCGCGTCGATATAAAGCATCCCGTGCATCTGCCCGGAGAAACCGATAGATGCCACTTCCGGCTCCATCAATTCGTCAAGTAACTGCCTGACTATTTGCAGTATTCGGCTGGCATCCTGCCGGAAAGCCCAGGCGGGGATCTCTTCACCCTGCCCGCCGCCGATGGCCGCGTCATTCGCCTTTGTCACAGAGCGCACCTGCCCGGTGGATTCGTCGTACACCACTCCGCAAATACTGCTCGTCCCGATATCTATTCCAATGTGTTTCATAGTTTACAAATTTAATCTTTATCTTTGAATTATGACTAAGATTAAAACCGTGGCGGTGTATCTCGGGTCCAGGACGGGGGCCGGGAGAAAGTATGTGGAAAATGCATACCGGCTGGGCCAATTGCTGGCAAAAAACGGCATCCGGATAGTTTACGGCGGGGCTTCGGTGGGCACTATGAAGGCGCTGGCCGACGGCACTGCGGCAGCTGGCGGCCACATCACGGGCGTTTTTCCCGCCGGCTTCAAGGGGAAGAAAGACAATGCCGACGCGGGCATCGACGTAGGTCCGGAAGGCGTCTCCCTCACGGAAACCATATTCGTAAAGGACATCGCGGAGCGTATTGCCACTATGGAGAATCTTGCCGACGCGATGATCTTCCTGCCCGGCAGCTTCGGCACAATGACCGAGGCCTTCAGCTGGATGGAGGAATGGCAGCTGGGCTATCACACAAAGCCGGCATTCATCCTGAACACCGACGGATATTACGACGGCCTTCTGTCCCAGTTCGCAAAAATGATCGATGAAGGATTTATGGACGGCTGCGATATGGAACATCTGTCCGCCTGCGCCACTCCTGAGGAACTTGTCGCTAAGCTTTCCTGAGCGCCAGCACGCCGCGGGCAATCCATACGATAACGGCAGAAAGAATCCAGCGGGAGAAGAGTATCACCCACCAGACGCCGCCGGCCAGCGAAAACAGTATCAGGTCTTCCAGGTTGCTGTGGGAGACGCCCACGTGCAGGTTTACCAAATCGATATCGCGCTGGGAAAGGCGACCGCTCTCGGCCTCCTTCATCATTGCGGCACCGCCGTAGGCCAGGCCGATTAAGTTGGCCACCACCCAGAAAAAGGCGGTGCTGGCCGGCAGGCCAAATACCTTCATCAGCGGCGAGAGGAACTTTGACATCGGCTCTACAGCCCCCGAATCGGCAATTATCTGCTGCAGGATATTCAGCGAAAAGATGATACAGGTCATCTTGAACGCCAGCTTTAGCATGCTCACCAGCCAGGCGATGAACTGCGTCCAGAAAGGGTCGGTGCAGACGGTGGCCTCTTCCACGGCGGCGGCACTGCCCCAGGCCGGCAGCACCAGGTTCAGCAGCAGGCCCATGACGATGGAGGATACGGTGCGCACCACTATCGTCAGTATGGCGCTGGTGCCGGTTTTCTTCTGGACCGTGACCTCGATGGGCATGTTGTGGGCGCAGAGGACCATCACCGCCAGAATCGTCATCTGACGCACGTCCAGGCCCATCGTGACGCCCGCCGCAATGGCGCTGTAGCAATTCACGAAGTAGCCCGATACCCACGCCAGGGAAGCGGCGCCTGGCAGCCCGAAATGTTTAAAAAGCGGCTCGAGATATACCGACAGCCACTGCAGAACTCCGAAATACTTGAGCAGGAATATGGCGAATGACACCCCTGCGGTGACCTCGATCATCCACAGGCATATCTTCGCAGCGCCTGGAAGGGCGGCTTTTACCGATGCCCAGAGTTTATTCATTTTTATTTGTGGCGTACTGCCAGCTCCTCTTCCAAATCTTTGATGGAGAAGCCCATCTGCTCGCAGAGTACCAGCAGGTGATATACCAAATCGCCCGCCTCGTAGAGGAAGCGCTCCTTGTTGCCGTCGATGGCCTCAATAACCGTCTCCACAGCCTCCTCGCCCACTTTCTGGGCGATCTTGTTGACACCCTTG
>JAFZBQ010000045.1 GCA_017561665.1 Bacteroidales bacterium
CAGCAAAGCCGCCATTGACGAATTCCGCAGTCTGATGCTTGAATAATACAGTTCGGATATGAAAAAGATAAATAGAATTCTGGCGCTCATCGCACTCTTTGCGCTGGCCGTTTCCTGCCAGAAGGCAGCTGACCCCTACGGTTACACCATCAAGAACAACCAGATTGTCTACAACACTCCGGAGCGTCCCGCAGACCAGCAGAGCATGCTGGGCTTTGCGGCAGAACCCATAGAGAACGTCCGCGTAGGCCTCATCGGCCTGGGCGACCGCGGTACCGGCGCCGTATGGCGCATGCCGTACCAGGAATTCGCTACGGTGGTGGCTCTATGCGACCTCTATCCCGACAGGGTGGAGAGGGCCCAGAAAGTTCTTGAAGAACTGGGCGCACCCCGCGCGCTGTATGAGTATAGCGGAGAGGAGGGCTACAAGGAGCTCTGCGAACGCGACGACATCGACCTGGTTTATCTGGCTGTGCCCTGGCAGCTGCACACACCCATCGCAGTCTATGCAATGGAGCACGGCAAGCACGTTGCAATAGAGGTTCCCGCAGCCACCAGCATCAAGGAGTGCTGGGATCTGGTGAACACCTCCGAGCGCACCCGCAAGCACTGCATGATGCTCGAGAACTGCTGCTACGACTTCTTTGAGCTCAACTGCCTGAATATGATCCAGAAGGGTCTCTTTGGCGAGATCGTTCACGTGGAGGGTTCTTATTGCCACAACCTGGATCCCTACTGGGACAACTACCAGGGTGACTGGCGTATGATCTACAACCGTGCACACCACGGCGACGTATATCCCACCCACGGCATCGGCCCCATCTGCCAGGATCTTAACATCCACCGCGGCGACAAGATGGACCTTCTGGTGGCTATGGATTCCGACGCATTCGCAGGCCAGGCTACCGCCGACAAGCGCTATGGCGAAGGTGCATACCAGTACGCCAACGGCGACCACACCACCACCACCATCCGCACCCGCAAGGGCAAGACAATCCTGGTGGAGCACGACGTAGTGACCCCGCGTCCCTACAGCCGTATGTATCAGGTGGTCGGCACCAAGGGCTTCGCCAACAAATACCCCAACGAGGGTCTGGCACTCGGTACCGAGAATCTGGGCGAAGTTGCCTACGACAATCTGGATGCGGAGCAGTATATGGGCGAGGCTGAACGCGATGCCATCATGGAGCAGTACAAGCACCCCATCATTGCCGATCTCGAGGAGGTTGCCCGCAAGGTGGGCGGCCACGGCGGAATGGACTTCATTATGGACTACCGCCTGTTCTACTGCCTGCACTACGGCCTTCCCCTGGATCAGGACGTATACGACGCAGCCGAGTGGAGCTCGCTGGTAGAACTCACCGAGGTCTCCATCAATCACGGCTCTATGCCGGTAGTTATGCCCGACTTCACCCGCGGCGAGTGGGACAAGGTCGACGGACTGAGCTTCGCTACAGCAGAATAAGAGCGTAACACGTACAAAAAATCCCGGAGCAGAAACGCTTCGGGATTTTTTTGTCATGCCCGGCCCGGTGATACGTCATGCCCGGCCTGGTGATACGTCATGCCCGGCCTGACCGGGCATCTGGATTGCCGGTCAAGCCGGCAATGACGGGACGAAAGCGGCAATGACGGCCTTTTTTCTACTTGGCGATCTCCGCGAACCGCATCAGGGCGGTGATGCTCTGCCAGGTGCAGTTGGCCCAGATGTCGTTGTGGTTGTCGGGGTCCTCGTTGTACATCACGGTGGGGATGCGGCCGTTCTCCTGCTGCACCCTCACCAGGCTGTCCACCAGAGTCTTGGCCTTGGCCAGAGCCAGCAGGTCGCCGGTGTGTTCATAGATTCTCATCCAGGCCATAGCGACGCCGGCGGTGCTGTGGTCCACCGGTACCTGGAACACGAACTGCTCATAGACAAAGGGGATCACCTCCTGCACGCTCTCTTCTCCGAAGGCGACGTCCAGTGGCGAGCCCCAGAGGGTGAATTGGTCCTCCGTAAAGCGGGCCATCTCAAAGCAGGCGTCAATCTCCTTCTGCGAAGGGTTTTTCTTGGCCATAAGATAGTCGATACAATCGACCGCCACGCAGTTGGTCAGGTCCTGGAACGGCTCGTGGCCCTCTACCTGGACATCCTCGAACTGGCCGTTGAAATTGAATGTGGCGATGGGATTCTCCCACAGCCAGGCTTCCGACCGGGCCACCATATCCTCGAAACCCTTGACCTTATACTGATCTTTGAGGCGCTGCGCGAGCTGCAGTATGGTGGTGGGCATGCACGGCGCCGGGATAGTGGGCTCTCCGGTGAAATAGTTGACCTTCATCGGCCAGCCGCCGTCCTCGCCCTGCAAACTGCGGTAGGTTTCGGCAATATGGCGGGCAAAATCGAAGTACTGCTTGTCTTTGGTGATGTCGTAGAGGTCCAGCAGCGCCTTGGCGGCACACACCGCTTCCACGAACATGGTAGTCTCCTTGTTGTAATCCAGCACGCCCGACAGGCTGCCGTCGCCCTCGCCGCGGAAGTAAGTCGGAGGGAAGTATGCCAGCGGCTCGCCCTCCGGCCGCGCGTATTTCATCAGCGCCGCGGCGGCGTTGCGGGCAATTGTCAGCGCCTCGTCCCGGAGCTCTTTGTTGCGGGAAGCCAGGAAGCACTCGCACTGGATGGTGGCGCTCCAGATCTTGCAGGCGTAGCTGTTGAAGCGGTATCCCAGGTCGGGCTCGCCGCTGCCCAGCCACAGCTGGCCGATGGGGCTGCGGTGGATATACTCGGCAGCTTTCAGCGCCGCCCCTGCATAATCGTCGGACACCGCCTCGTAGGGGCCAATGAAGGGCATGTCGCGCCTGAAATTGCGCGTCTGCTGTTCACCTATAGGGTCGCGGTCGGCGTCAATCGCCTGCACGCTCAGGGAAATGTCGCCGTAGGGTAGCTGGTTCCAGATGGGACTCAGCGCCCCGCGCGGGGTGTCGCTGGTAAAGAAGAGGGTGGTGTCGCCGCCGGTGGCCGAATAGACATAGGCGGCGGCGCCGTCGATGTCGTCAAAATCGAACGCCGGGGCGTAGGTGAACTTGAAGGCGTATTTGTTCCAGAAAGGGACCTGGCCGCGGACGCCGGGATGCACCGGCTGCAGATATTCCTGTGCCGCCTGCTGGTTCAGGGCGTCGTAGTCCAGGAAGGGGAGGCCGGCCTGCTTGGGGGCGCAGGAGGCCAGAGTGATCAGCGCCAGGGTTATGATCAAGGTTCTTTTCATAGTGGTTTATTTCGGGTTAAGGATGCCGTCCAGGCGGATAAGTTTCTGTATGGTGATGTAGGTGCAGTTGACCCAGTGCTCGGTGATGTCGACCTGCGCGTTCTGGTAGAGGCTGGTGGGGATGCATCCGCATTCGGGGTCCTGTATCTTTACCAGACTGTCCATCAGCGCCTTGGCCTTGGCCAGCGCAAGCGGGTCGCGGGTAATCTCGTAGATGTGCATCCAGGCGTTTGCCACTCCGGCGCCGCTGTCATCTATCGGGCACTGGAAGGAATACTGCTCAAAGACGAACGGGGTGGTGAAATCATCGCCCGCGTCGCCCTCGGCATCCTCCTTGAGGGGTGAATGCCACCGGGTGAACTGGTCTTCGGCAAATCGGGCCATCTCAATGCAGGCCGATATCTCCTTCTTGGAAGGATGCGGCTTGCTTAGGAAATAGTCGATGCAATCCACTGCGACGCAGTTGGTCAGATTTTGATATGCCGCCTTGTCGGCGACGTTCACATCCTCGAACTGCCCGTTGAAGTTGAAATTGGCGATGGTGTTTTCCCAAAGCCACGCTTCGGTGCGGGATATCATCTTCTCGAAACCCTTCACGCCGTAGCGGTCCATCAGGCGCTGCGCCAGCTGCAATATTTTGACGGGCATGCAGCGGGCTGCGGTTATCGGCTCGCCGGTGTGCCAGTTTACCTTGACTGGCCAGGAGCCGTCCTCCGCCTGCAGGCTGCGGTAGGTCTCGGCGATATGCAGGGCGTGGTCGAAATATTTCTTCTCGCCGGTGGTGTCGTAGAGATTCAGCAGCGCCTCGGCGGCCAGGCAGGCGTCCACGAACATAGTGTAGTCGCGGTTGCGGTCAATCACCCGCTGGATGTACCAAACCAGCTGCTCCCCCTCGCGGCCGAAATATGTCGGAGGAAAATAGGGCAGGGGGCCGTCGGCGGGTTGCGAAAGCTCTATCAGACGGTCGGCGGCGGTGCGTGCCACACGAAGCGCCTCGTCGCGGTATTCGGGCTTTTCCTGGGCCAGGAAGCACTCCAGCTTTATGGTGCCGCCCCATATCTTGTTGGGATAGCAGTTCAGGTTGTAACGCATATCGGGCAGGATGGTGTCCTTGAGCCAGCCCTGCGCCACGGGGCTTCGGTGGAGGAATTCCGCCGCCTTTACGGCTGCCTCGCGGTAATCCCTGGGCGCCGGGTCGTACGGGCCGTGGAATGGGTTGTCGCGCTCGAAACTGCGGTTTTGGGGCTCGCCCACGGCAGCGCCATTTGCGTCATAGCCCTGCACCGTAAGGTTCACTTGCCCCACCGGCAGGTCGTTCCAGATTTCGGAAAGGGCGGCGCGAGGACTCTCGTCGGTAAATGTCCAGGTCACTCCGTCCGCTTCGGCGGTGTAGACATAGCACACGGCGCCCTCGGTATCGTCAAAGTCGAACACAGGGGCGTAGATGAACTTGAAGGAGTAGCCATTCCAGAAAGGGACCTCGCCGCGGACGCCGGGATGGACCGGCTTGAGATATTCAGCCGCCGCCTGGGCGTTGAGTTGTTCGTAGTCGAACTCGGGAACGGAAGTCTTGGGGTTACAAGCAACAAGGGCGCAAATGATTGCGCCCCCGATTGCCAAATATAGTGCCCTTACCATTACTGAGCAGCGCTCATCAGTTTGAAGATGTTGTTCAGCGCGCTTGTGGAAGCGGTAACTGCGTCAGTCTGGGCTACCTTTGCAGCCTCTGCCTCGGTAACGTCACCTGCACGGGTCAGCAGCGATGCCAGAGACGACAGGTCTACGTTGTTGGCGAGGTTTGCCAGAATGGTGGTGATTGTAGAACTGTTGGTGTCGCTGATCTGGTTGTTGGAACCGGTTACCAGACCGGAAGCAAAGTCGGCCAGCTTGGAGTTGGTCAGTTTGCCCTTCAGGTTCTGGATGCTGTTGGCAACGGTAGCCAGGTTGATAAGGTTGCTGAGATTGGTGAAGTCCAGTGAACCGTCTTTGAGATACTGAGCCAGAAGCTGGGTCAGTGCGCTGCCGGTGGTGGTGCCTGCAGAAGCGGTGCTCTGGTTAGCGGAAGAGCCGCCCAGAAGGCCGCAGGAGGTAGTCATGACTGCCACGATGGTGAGGGCAGCGATAGCGGATAAAATCTTTTTCATTGTCGTGTTTGATAGTTATTTGGTTACAGATTATTTCTCTATGTATTCGAACTCGCGCAGCACGATTGCCTCCGGAACTCCGTTGGTGGTTGTCACGCAGCGGATCCAGTCGCCGTTCCCGTTGTATTCATACGCTTTGTCCTGCATATATGTGTTGCCGTCGTCGGGCTCTTTCCAATACTTGTAGGCGATCCAGTTGCCGTGGTCGTCATACTCCCACGTATAGAAGCCGGTTCCGGACTCGTCGGTGTTCACGATTCTGCTGACCTTACCGTCCGGAGTATACTCGTACTTCTTGCCGAAGGTGCGCCTGACCTCTGTTTTATCATATTCTATGCCAGAGTGTTCCGTGATGTTGCCGGTGTTCTGGTCGTAGACCTTGGTGCCCAGTTCCACGACGGAGTCGGTGCGGGTCGATTTGTACTCTACCTGCACCTGGTTGTCCTCCAGCGGAGTGGTCTCGCTCTCTACCGATTTGGACTCGGTCACGGTCTTCTCTTTCCTGGGACTGGTACGGTCTATCTCCTTCTTCTCGAAGACCTTGTCGGGAAGGATGATAGTCTCGGAGATGCCAATCACGGCGCCGGTTTCGTCGCGGGTGAACTTGGCCACCTTTGGTTTCATGGGCGGCTGAATCATTATCACCTTCTTCAACTGTCCAAAGGCGTGGTTCTCATAAGAGTAGGCGGCCAGAATGTATGGTTTGCCGTCCGGGTGGCTCCAAATCTCCAGCAGCGGGTTGCCGTAGCTGTCCAGATACTCGGTCTTGTTGGGATACAGGTCGTTCTCGTCGTAGGGATCGCCGCATTCGGCGGGATTCTCTGCCGAGGGGTGGAAACTGGTGGTGCGGATAATCTTCGCAGTCCCCTTGGGCTGCTCGAACTGCTTGATGTCAACACCGTTGCAGCCGGCAATGAAGGCCAGGGCGGCGGCGCACATCAATATATTCCTGAAAAGTTTCATAACGGATTATTCTTCATCTTTCTTTACCTCGGGCAGTTCCAGGCCGTAGCCCTTGCGCTTGTCCTCGATCTTAAGCATAAAGGTAAATATAAATGCCAAAACGCCAAAGGAAGAGAAAATCAACATCGGCGCCAGATATCCTCCGGTCTTGTCCAGGACTACGCCGATGAGCAGCGGAACCAGGCAGAGGCCGATGTTCTGCACCCAGAAGATGAGGCAGTAGGCGCTGCCCAGCACCTTTTCGTCTATGATCTTGGGAACCGACGGCCAAAGGGCGGCAGGCACTAGCGAGAACGATACGCCAAGGATCAGGATCAGGGTCACAGCCAGCCACTTACTCGGGAATGCCGGCAGCAGCAGGGCAAAGCTCAGGTGGCAGGCCACCATAATCAATGAGCCGATGAGCAGCATGCTGGCCGCCTTGCCCTTGAAGGAGATGAATCCGCCAAGGAACGGGGTCAGGATCATCGCCAGGATGGGGAAGAAGCTGAACAGATGGGCGGCGGTGCCGGCGTCGATGCCCAGCGTGCTTTCTAGATAGTTTGGAGCGTATCTCTGGAACGGGAAGATGGCGCTGTAGTAGAGCACGCACATCAGGGCCACGATCCAGAACATCTTGCTGGAGAATATTTGTTTGAGGTCGCTTACGTGGAACTCCTCGTCGGCGCTCTTCTCCTCCGACATAAGGCCGGCGGCAATCAGCTGACTGTCAAGCTTGCGGTCCATAAATGTAAAGACTATGAAGAAGATGAGGCCTATGATGAGCAGGGCGGTGCAGAAGGCCAGCGGCGCAACCACGGTGCCGAACTTGTCGTGAATCAGCGGAGAAATCCACATCACGGCGAACACGCCCAGGCGGGCGATGGCCATCTCGACTCCCATCGCCAGGGACATCTCCTTGCCCTTGAACCACTTGGCGATGGCCTTGGACACGGTGGTGCCGGCCATCTCGCAGCCGCAGCCGAATATCATGAATCCTAACGATGCCATCTTGGCGCTGCCGGGCAGTGCGGTCCACCAGCTGTTGAGCCAGTTGCAGAAGGCGGTGGTCTGGAACCAGTCGCTTATGCCGACGTATTTGATGCAGGCGCCTATCACCATCAGCGAAGCCGACAGCACGCCGGTGTGCCTTACGCCCATCTTGTCCAGGATGATACCGGCCAGGATCAGGAAGCCGCATACGTTAAGGATGAATTCGCTGGCGGCGTAGGTGCCGAAGGTGGTGCTGCTCCAGCCCCTTTCGGCCTCTATCATACTCTTGAGCGGGGACATCACGTCCACGAACATATAAGCGAAAAACATCATCGAGGCAATGAGAATGAGCGCGCCCCAGCGAGCCCACGCATTGTCGTTCATAAACTTTACTAATCTCTCTGTCATAATATTTTAGATTTTTATCATTTCCATAAATTTCTCCATCCCCTTGGTGGCCACGTCGGTGATCTGCAGGAAGTTCTTGGCGTTTACATATACCGGCTTGGGGTCGATAAGGTAGATGGGGATGCCCGGCTTTGCATATTGCACCAGTCCGGCGGCGGGGTATACCTGCAGGGACGTGCCCACAATCAGCATTATGTCGGCTTCGGAGGCTATCCGGGCCGCTGTGTCGAACTTGGGCACAGCCTCGCCGAACCATACGATATTGGGGCGCAGCTGCACGCCGCGCTTGTCGCAATCGCCCAGGTTCACCGGCTTGTAACCAACATCTATAGTGTGCTCGTCCTGGTCGGCGTCTTCCGGCCTTACCTTGGTGGCCTCGCCGTGGAGGTGGATCACCTTGGTGCTGCCGCCCTGCTCGTGCAGGTTGTCTATGTTCTGCGTAACCACGGTCACGTCAAAGTCCTTTTCCAACTCCGCAATTAGCTTGTGCGCCTTGTTGGGCTTCTTTGTGGCCAGTTCGCCGCGCCGCTGGTTGTAGAATTCCAGCACCAGCGCCCGGTTACGCCACCATCCCTCGATAGTGGCTACATCCTCCACGTTGTAGTTCTCCCACAGTCCGTTACTGTCGCGGAAGGTGCTTATGCCGCTCTCGGCGCTGACTCCGGCGCCGGTCAATACCACAAGTTTTTTCATTTGAAGTATCTCTCTTTAAGCCAATGCTCAAACATCGGGTCAATCATGGATGCCCGATCATCAGCATCAAAGGTTATGATTTCTTTTTTGGATAGCGCTTCTTTCAGGCGGAAGACGTTGGCGCTGCTGTTGAGCCGGTATTTCTTCAATACCTCCGCCGAGCTGAATTTCTGGGCGCCGTCGCACACCGCCTTCAGGAAGTTGATCTGGTTGGCGGTCAGGTTGCCGACGGTAAACCTGTAGGCCGATTCATTGTCGTTGTAATAGCTCTCCACGGCCCCTTTGAGTATCCTCTTGTTGATGTATCCCGGCGCCTGGGAGTCGCACATGGCCGCCAGCCGGTTGATTACCTTGGGATAGCCGCCGGCCGTCTTGTAAATGGCCTCTGCGGTCTCCATCTCCAGGTCCTTGCCCGACAGCAGGAAGCCGTTTCTCAGATAGGTTATGCAGTCGCTCTTGGGCAGCGGCCCCAGCGGGATGTTGCAGTTTATCCGGTAAAAGTATTTCTTCTTTTCGAATATCTCCTTCATCTTGTTCAGCTGCTCTCCCGTCACGATATATGCCACATCCTTGTGTCCGGCCATCTCCTTTTCCATCATCTTGAGTATCTTCTCGCCGCCCTCCATCTCCAGTATGTTCTGGAATTCCTTGAACCAGACCACAAAGTTGAGGTCGGTGACGCTGGAGAGCAGGTTGGGCAGATTGACGGCTATCGAGAGGCTGACGTTGTCAAAGTCCATCCGGATGGGAAGCAGGGCGTCTTTGTTGTAGTCGTCGACATATTTTTTGAAGGCGTCAACGTAAAGCCTTGCCAGGGCATCGCCGGAGGTGATGTTGAACAGATCCATCGTGATGACGGTGGTGGAATGGCCCTCTTCCTTGAGTTGCTTCAAGGCCTTGTTTACCAGTATGCTCTTGCCGAATCCCGGCGCGGCGTACAGGGTGGTGAATTTCTTCTCTTTTATCTGCTGGGCCAGCTGCGAAGTTTCGGCCGGACGGAATATCAATTTATCCCGGTGTGCGGGGTGCTGACTGTCGAAGTATGATACCATGCTTTTCTAAATAACAGGAGTGTTACAAATGTATATAGAATTATTTTGCAATTCAAATAAATATCGTATCTTTGCACTCCCTTAAGGGTTTATAGACAGTCGATAAGCTATTGACAAAGAGGTGATTAACTAGAATTACCCGCTTACGGCTAATAATTTTTAACAAATTATTTTATGTACGCAATCGTTGATATTGCAGGACAGCAGTTCAAGGTAGAGAAGGGCA
>JAFZBQ010000046.1 GCA_017561665.1 Bacteroidales bacterium
CATGCTCACGCGGCGGCTGTACTGCTCCAACTCCTTGCTCATCAACTCAATCATATCGGCGTCCAAGTCGATACGGTTGTCCAGGATGCCCATCAGCACGTGGAAGCCGGTCGGATAGTAGCGGATGCCGGCGGTGATGCGCCGCTGGATGTCGGTGAAGCTGCGCAGGGCAGCCTGGCGCACCGATACAATGGTCTTGCCGCTCAGAATGAACGACACCGACTCCATCGAATAATTCTCCGGACTGGGAATAAGGAAGTTGGTGTTTATGAATATGGATGTATCGTCCTCGCTGTAACGGGATGAACTCTCGATCTCCTCTGCCTGCGCACGGCTCTGCAGGGTGGTGTTCAGGTAGGCCTCAACGGCTCTTTTCTCCTCCCCTTCGGGGTCGCACAAATCCAGCCACAGCACATTGTCGCGCTGCAGGGTGTTGAGGATTTCCAGATTGTTGGTGGATTCGAATTTCGATTCCTGGTTCTTGTAAAAAATTTCGATCATGACTCTCCACGGCTAAAGGGTTGATAACTGGGCTGATTAACCAACAGATATCAACTACCGTTCTCGAGGAGACGTCTTTACGAATTTTATGTTAAGTACCGAAATCATATTTGGATTTGTCCGGCAAAGGTACGCTTTTTTTCTAAAAAACAAGATGTTCCAGCAAAATCTTGATGCCTATGGCTATGAGGATTATGCCGGCGGCGATGCCCGCCTTGCGGCCGAGAACCTTCTCGAATGCACGGCCGCCGATCAGGCCGACAGCTGCCACAATCGCCGTGACTGCGAAAATGGCGCCGAAGGTAACGCCGAGTTTGACTGCCGGCAGCGCCATCATCGCCAGTGAAATACCTACCGCCAGGGCGTCGATACTGGTGGCGATTCCCGCCACTACCAGCGGCCCGAAGTGCATTAGGTCGGCCTTCTCCTCTTCTGCCGGGCGGACGGCCTCGATTATCATCTTGACACCGATGAACAGCAGCAGGCCGAAGGCGATCCAGTGGTCCACCGACTCTATAAGTGACAGGCAGGCGGCGCCCAGAATCCAGCCGAGTGCGGTGAGGGCCGCCTGGATAAGGCCGAGCGTCAGATCTATCTTCAGATGGCCACCAAGACCGATACGGCCGCTCGCAGCGCCGAAGGCCATGGTCACCGCCAGGGTGTCGGCACAGAGCCCGAGGGCCAGCAGAAATATCTCCAGATAGGACATTACAGCGAGAATAACTGACGGTTGACTATAGCCTTGCCCAGGGTGAATTCGTCGGCATATTCCAGGTCGTCGCCGAAGGCGATGCCGCGGGCAATGGTGGATATCTTGATGCCGGCGGGAACCAGCTGCCGGTAAATGTACAGCGCCGTGGTTTCGCCCTCCATATCGGTGTCGAGGGCCATTATCACCTCCTGAATCTCGCCCTGCCCCACTCTATCCACAAGAGCCTTGATGGGCAGGTCGTCGGGGCCGACTCCGTCCATTGGGGAAATAACCCCGCCAAGGACGTGATAGAGGCCGTGATACTGGCCGGTATTCTCTATGCTGAGCACGTCGCGCAGGCTCTCCACCACGCACACCGTGCCGCGGTCGCGGGAATGGTCGCTGCAGATGGGACACAGCCCCTCGTCGCTTATCATATTGCAGTCGGGGCAGTAGCGCACCTGCTCCCGCATACGGCTGATGGCGGCGGTGAACTTCTCTACGTTGGCGGCGGGCTCGTGCAGCAGGTGCAAGGCATATCGCAACGCGCTCTTGCGCCCGATGCCCGGCAGTGAAGCTATCTGGTCCACCGCGTCTTCCAACAACTTTGACTTATAATTCTGCTTGTACATTCGCTTTGTATGCTTTTGCAGCTTTCTTTACCGAGCCGTGCCGCTGAATAAGTTCCGCTGCGCTTTCACGGTCAAGTGAAGGACATTCTTTGATGAGGGCTTCCGCCGCCTTTTCAAGCGCCCCGTCGCCTTTGGCAGAGACTCCGGTTTGAGAGTCCGGGGCGGCATCCAATATCGCCAGCGTCAGCAGGGCGTCCAGAGCTGTTTGAAGAGCCATTATCACTTTGACCGGGCGGTTCTCGGCCACCGGCTCAAGCGTCATCCTGACGGCCATTTCTGCCGATGATGCGGCCGACGATGCGGTTTCACTGGTGATGCAGGCGGTCAGCAACCCGCGGCGGCGGTAGGCGCGTATCAGCGCAACGGCCGCAGCACTTTCGTCCATAGAAATGACAATATCCTTGAGCGACGGCTTAACGTCCATACCGGATTCATCTTCAGGCACGGGTATTACAGGCACAAACAAACCGGCCTTCTGATACTCCGCCGGAACGGAACTGTCGCCGCCAAGGCAGA
This sequence comes from Bacteroidales bacterium, assembly GCA_017561665.1. Classification (GTDB taxonomy): domain Bacteria; phylum Bacteroidota; class Bacteroidia; order Bacteroidales; family UBA932; genus Equibacterium. The sequence continues at coordinate 2,341 of JAFZBQ010000046.1, forward strand.
AGATGCGGCCACCACCGCGCAGACGCTCCACCATTTTTCCGGCAAGACGGCGCAGCACAGGCTCAGCCTGCTCCACCGCCTCCATAACAAGCCGGTTGTTGGTGAATATCGTCTGGAGCAGATCCATCCCTATTTGCCGCTATGGTATTTGACGAGGCCGTCGATAGGTTTGCCGTACAGCGGCCCCAGCTTGAAGCCGGCGTTACGGAAAAACTGATAAATGAAGCCTTGATACGCCTCGGCGACACTGCCCACGAAGCCCACCGGAGTACGGCGCGGGTCGTAATGCATAACATTGCGCGAGATGAACGCCTCCAGGCTCTCCATTATCAGATTCTTCATATAAGGATGGTTACTGAATTCCGAAATGAAGAGCGAGAAGCCCGCCAGGAATTTGCTCGGGGCCTCTTCCCGATAAACCTTGCTGACGATGTCGGCGTAGGTCAGGTGATAGCGCTTGTCAAATTCCTTGCACAGCGCGGCCGGCACCAGGCCCTTGATGTAGTCGGAAATGAACATCTTGCCCATATAGGCGCCGCTGCCTTCATCGCCCAGGATAAAACCGCCCGCCTTGGCCACCGAGGTCATATTCTTTCCGTCCCAGTAGCAGCAGTTGCTGCCGGTGCCCAGGATGCAGGCGATGCCGGCGCCGTCGCCGAAAAGGGCGCGGCAGGCCGCCAGCATATCGCTTTCGACGGCGATTTCTGCCTTGGGGAATGCCTCCGCCAGACACGCCGCGAGTGTATCTTTCAAATCTTCGACAACTCCGGCGCCATAGAACCAGACCCTGTCGACATCATCACCAGCCACGGGAAGCACCTCCTTTGTCAGTATCTTCTTGATCTGCGCCGGCTTAAGGTACACCGGGCTGATGCCGACGGTGGTTACCGCCTTGACCTGAGTGCCGTCAAGAACGCGCCATTCGGTGTTGCTGGCGCCGCTGTCTGCAACTAACTGTTTCATTTTTTACGCTCCTCCCAGACGCCGTTTTTCTTCCAGTTGAAGAAGCCGATGGCGGCGGTTATGACGTATATGGAGAACAGGATTCCGGTCGGAATCATTCCAAGCCTGAAATAGAGGATGGCGGCGATGATGTCGAACACGAACCACATCACCCAGGAGATAATGTAGCGGCGGCCGGTATAGAAGGTGGCCAGCATCGTATTGGTGGCCAGCAGGGCATCTATCCACGGCTCCTGGTTGCCCGCCTTGTAAAGCAGATAGTGAAGGAGGATGAAGACTCCGGCCGCGATGGCGATGGATACAAGACCGATGTTCCATTCGAAAGGCCGGATCATGATACGTCCCTCGTTCTCAGTCCCCTTGGTGACATGCTTGCTGCGGGTCCAGTCTATCAGGCCGTAGATTCCGGCGCCGATAAGATAACCTTGCACCGCAGACATGGCGTAGAGGCCGTTGTGGATATATACGGTAAGGTATGCCACCGCCGCCACTATTGCCAGATACCACATCAACGGCTTTTGCAGAATCTGGAAAATGACATACGTAAGGGCTATTGCGGCCGCTACCCATTCGAAATACGTAAAAAATGTTGCCCAGTCCATCTTAAAACTTATAACTCAATTTAACCATCCCGTTTGCAGTGGCTGCGGGGAAGAATCCGCACTCGTCCCAGGTGTAATCGTACCACGCATCGGCCACATACTTCTTGTTGAGGATATTATTAGCGAAGATAGCAATTTTTAGCTTACCGAAGTCATAGCTGGCGGCAAGATTGAGGACA
>JAFZBQ010000005.1 GCA_017561665.1 Bacteroidales bacterium
AGGCAGAGCAGACCAAGGTTGTAGTCAGCCTCGGGGATCTTGCCTTCGATGTTCTCGTAAATAGCCTTGGCCATTTCGTAGTTGCCGTTCATAAAGTAAACGAGCGCGCGGTTTGCGTTGACATACTGGTTTGCATCCTTGAACGCAATCTTGTCTGCAACTTCTGCTGCCTTAGCCCACTCTTCTGCATCTGCTGCTTCGAGCATCTCGGCGTTGAGGTCGAATACCTCTTCGTTGGGTTTCTCTACCAGAGTGTGAACGGTGGTGCATTCGTCAAGGTCGCATACATAGTTGTATACCAGGCCACGGCCGTCGGTAAGTACGGGGCAGAGGTCGATATGTGCGCTGCGGCACTTGGGGAAGTAGTTGTTGTAGATAGTCTTGTACTCTGAAGGATACTTGGAGCGGATCTGGCGCTCGAGAGCGTCGGAATCGTCGCGGCCGTTCTCTATCATGTTGATGATTTCGGCAGCGTGAGGCAGGGAGCTTGCTGCGAGGCATTCGCAAACTACATCCCAGTTCTCTACGTTGTTTACGAAATTGCAGTTGTCGTAAGGAATACCGATACTGTCGAAGTATGCCTGTACGGCAGCTTTACGTTTCTCACCCAGCTTGACGTTGTAGTCATAGGGAGCCTCGGGAGAGTCGCTGATGACAACGTCCATGGTGTAGGAAGGAACATTGCTGTTGAACACGATGTTCTTGTAGTTCTGAACGAAATCGTTCTCGTATAACTCGGGCTCGATAACTGCGCTGTTAACCTTGAAGGGGATGTGGGTGGTCAGGCAGAGGTTCTCGTCGCCGCAGCGCTTGGTCATGTAGAAGAAGTGCATGATGGGAGAGAGCTCAGCCATGTCGGAGAGGCTGTAGATGCCGCAGTAAACCGGAACGGTCTCCAGAAGGAGGTCATTGGTGTATGCGTTGCCGATAACATCTACCATCAGGCAGCCGCCGTCCATCCAGTCCTCGAAATTGCTGTGGAGAGTATAGGTGTACTCGGTGTCGCCGTTCTTGTTGTAGCGGATGCGGTTGCAGATACCGTCGGATTTGAGCGGTTCGTACTTGGTCATACGCTGGTTGAAGACGTCGTGGTTGCGGCTCTCGATCACTGCAGGGGTGAGGGCGATGCTTGTGTCACCCTGTGCGCTGCGGATGTAGGGACGGAACTGAACGCCTGTGTGGCGGCTGAGATATTCCGCAGGAAGAGTGTAGGTTATGTCCATGTCCACGGTGCCGTGGTCGTTGGAAACGCCTACCTGGTTGAGAGTAACCTCTGCGGGACGGTAAGTAGTGAGTTTCTTGAGGTTAATACAAGCATCGCAAAAGATTATTGCGAAGATCAATGTCAATACAATCAGGAACTTTTTCATAATCTTGCGCTTGTTTAGAAGAGGAAGTAAGTGAATTTGAGACCGATGCGGGTCAGACCGATGTTCTGGCGGTTGAGACCGTCACCGATCATGATGCCGTTACGAACCAGCTTGGTGCCGTCGTTGAGGGCGGTACGCCACTCGTCGGAGAGCTGGTTGCGGGTGTAGTCATCAGAAACCACGGAATGCCAGTAAGGCAGAGTGGGATCCCTGAAGTCCACATCGGGATAACTCATCATCTTGGAGTCGTTGAGATAAGTGTAGCCGATACCTACGAACCCCTCCAGATTCCAGCTCTTGCTGAGCATCCAGGAGTATCCGTAAGTGAGGCCCGCACCGTAGAGATTACCCCTGTAAGCAAAGTTCCTCAGACCAAAGTCATGGTACTCGGCATAGTGGCCTTCGATACCGATGTAATGGCCTGCAAACCTGTACCGGGGATAGATTCTCAGCTCCGGCTGGACAGCCCAGAAATTGGCCTCCTTTTCACCGATATGGAACGGGTTGATGCCCGCATCCACAACGAGAGCCAGATGCCTGCTCAAGCCGATGTCCAGGCCGAGATTCGGTGTTGCCGAAGCCCATCCGAGGACGTTGGTGCCAACACCCAGCCATTGTGCATTGGATGTCAGCGGAGCCAGCATCAAGAGAGCGGAGAGAAAAACGGTAAGTTTGAGCTTTTTCATTTTTCCAATACTCGTTTAGATTGTTAGTAATTAAGTTAAATTATTGATTATATGATATTTACAAATTTTCAACGCCATACGCGCACGCATATAACGTTCAAAGGTAATAATTTTTCGGAAATTAACAAATAATTAACAGGTCTTAATCAAGGCCTGTGACCGATTTGCGGACGATATTGTAGTAGGTATACGGGTCGTCAACCGTACTGGAATTCTTATGATAATCCCTGAGACTGCCCTTTACGTCCGCCACTCCCCAGAAGATGGCGTCGCAGGTATCGTCATAGGAACCTATCACGGCATATTCGGTGGCGCCGAGCACCCAGTTGACGCGGCGCTGCCACTCCTGTGCATCGACGCGATACCAGTCCTGTGGAGGAATGCCGCCGTTGGGGCATGCAAAACGCACCTTGCCGTCGCTGCTCTGGGAATAGTTGCGATAGCCCCAACCATCTGTGGTAGTGGGTGTTATGGGAGTATTTATTTCGCAGGTGCCGATATGGAACTGCAACAGATTATTCTTCTGAGATGCCGGTGCAGACCTCAACAGCGAAGCGAGATTCGTTCCCGGGACAAACATTACCAGAAGCGGTCTGTCATCTCCATAGCCATAGTGCCGGTAAGCCGGATCCTTGGCCCATTTCTGCAAGATTTTCCCGGCAATATCATTCCAATAAGCCAACTTGGTCCAGGGAGTCTGGGGATTTCCGATAAACAGACAAAACTCCATACCCGTCTCGTTGCAAACCTGCACGATATTTTCGAGCATTGGACCAAACTGGTACCAGAATTCGCCGCCGTCACCGTTATGCAATGCCGATTCCCCGAAATCGTCCCACTGACTTGCATTGGTAAAATCTATGCAGACGGTATTGATACCCGCCTTGCGTATCTTGTCAAGTATGCCCCGGACGTGAATTATGTTGCCATAGTCATGGGCGGCATTCCAACTGCCGTTAACAAGGAACTTGGTGCCTGCGTTATTCGGTCTGCAGCAGGGCATTATATGACTTACCAACGTTGGCAGGCCAGGCAGCGGATCGGGGTCCGGCAGGGGCAGGACATAGCCGTCCTGGGTTATGGTCAGGGTTTTGTCCTGGACATATTCGCCGCTGATGGTAAAAACGGCTGTACGGCCTTCTGTACCGGCATTTGGAACAGCTCTCACCAAATAGAGATCATTCTCACCTTCAACTTTGGCCATGGCACACCAGTCACCTCCGCCGGCGATGGTGATTTCCGTGTTGGTGATAATATAAACGTTGGCCGTGCCCCCTTCTGCAAGGAAATGCAACTCGTCCGGATAGATATTGATATTTCTGACGCCTGAGGCTTGTTCGAACACGATTTGTGTACTGTATTTACCCGCCGTTATGGTTGCGGTGGCGTTGCGGCGGCGGGTGGTATTCCGGTCGGCATGGAACACCAGATGGTCGGTGCGCATGGCCCTGGTTTCAACGAATTGAAGCCAGTCGGCGTCGGTCTCCACCGTGTAATCGGTGTTGGCATATAAATCCACTGTGTATTCTCCCCCGTCGCGGGTAACCTGTACAGTGTTTAGGACAGGCAACAGGATGGTGGTCTGTACCGACGGTGGATCGTCGGGCGGAGTGCCGGTATCAATCTGCAATCTCATCTCCATGGCCACCGTCCGGCCGGCAGCGTCGGAGGCGAACACCATCACCTTGTCGTCCGTTATGGGATCCGGGGCGGTGAGGGTTATGATGCCGGTGATTTGACCTTCTGGTTGCACGCCGTCTGCCGGGGTTGTCACAGCAGTCCATCCGTCACCGCAAAGCACTGATATTTCTACATTTGCAGCGCCGGTGACGATGTAACGGACGGTGATGCTTTCTCCGGCGGATATGGTGGTGTCATCGCCTTCCAGCGACAGGGCCAAAGCCTGATATTTTGGGATTACGAGGGTTGTGCCGTCTTCGAAAGTAAAGATCACTTTTGCGGCATCTTCGGTAACAGCAGTTACCTGCGTGTCGTCCGCGTTGGCAGTTTCCAACTTCACCTTGCCCGCCTTCTCAAAAACCAGCTCGTAGCCGGTTATGACGCCGTTTTCTGAAACAGGACAGAAAGATGTCAGAAAGTCGCCGTCACGCACCGCCTCCTCTATGGCCTGGATGGCGGCGGCGTTGATACCGGGCTGGTTGTCTTCCTGATCGGTGTGTTGCTGCCGGGGATCGTCGATATGGTGTCTGACACCGGTACATGCAACCGCCGCCAGCGCAATTGCGGTAAGAGCTAAAAGGATATGTCTACCCAGATGCTTCATTTATGGATTTGCGGCAAATATAAGTTTTCTTTTTACATTTGCCACTATGAGAGGCGACATCCACACCCTTCTTGGCAAGCGCATTCTGCTGCTGGACGGCGGTCTGGGCACTATGATTCAGGCGCTTGGGCTGCGCGAAGGCGACTTCCGCGGGCGCGAATTCCTTTCGTGGAAATGCCCGCTGGCGGGGTGTATGGACCTGCTTTGCCTCACCGCTCCGCGCAAGATTGCCGGCATCCACCGCGCCTATTTCGAGGCGGGCGCCGACATCGTCACCACCAATTCCTTCAGCGCAAATGCCATCTCTTTGAAAGAATATGGGCTGGAGGGGTATGCACGGCGGATTGCACGCGCGGCGGCTGCAATTGCGCGGAAGGTTGCCGATGAGTTTTCTGCCAACGGCCGGCCGCGGTTCGTGGCGGGCAGCATGGGGCCGACTTCCAAGACGGCGTCGATTGCCGCCAGCGTAGAGGACAGCGCGGCCAGGGATGTGACTTTTGCCGAGCTGGCTTCTGCTTATTACGATCAGGCCTTGGGTCTGATGGAAGGCGGCGTGGATTTGTTCCTGCTGGAGACGGTTTTCGACACCCTAAACGCCAAGGCGGCCATTTTTGCCATTGAGCGGCTGAGGCGCGAGACGGGTTGCGAGATACCGTTGATGATATCGGTAACGGTATCGCAGAAGGCGGGCCGGACCCTTTCCGGACAGACCATCGAGGCCTTTTGGACATCTATCAGGCACGCGCGCCCGCTGAGCGTGGGCATCAACTGCTCTTTCGGCGCCCGCGAGATGCTGCCCCATCTGGAGCGGCTCGCCTCGGTTGCTGACTGCTATATCAGCGTCCATCCTAATGCCGGCCTGCCCAACGTTTCGGGCGGGTACGACGAGACTCCGGAGAGTTTCGCCGCCGCGATGAAACCATACGCAGAGCGCGGTCTGGTAAATATTATAGGCGGCTGCTGCGGCACCACGCCGGCCTTTATCAGTGCGTTGGCGCCTATGGCAGAATCCTTTGCGCCGCGTGTATTGCCGGGTTTCCCTCGCGAGACGGTGGTGTGCGGCCTGGAACAGCTGCGGATAGTGCCCGAGGCCAACTTTATCAACATAGGTGAGCGGTGCAACGTGGCCGGCAGCGCCAAATTCGCGCGTATGATCCGCGAGGGCGATTTTGCCGGGGCCATTGCCGTGGCGCGGGCGCAGGTTGTCTCGGGTGCGCAGGTGGTCGACATCTGCATGGACGACGGCCTGATAGATGGCCCGGCAGCGATGCGGACGTTCGTCAATATGATTTCCGGCGAGGTCGATATCGCCCGGGTTCCGCTGATGATAGATTCTTCGTCCCTGGATACCCTGATTGCCGGCCTGGAATGCTGCCAGGGCAAGGCCATCGTCAATTCCATTTCTTTGAAAGAAGGGCCGGAGGAGTTTCTGCGGCGGGCAGCGCTGATCCGTTCTTACGGCGCCGCGGCGGTGGTTATGCTCTTTGACGAGGAGGGTCAGGCGACGAGTTTTGCACGTAAGACTGCGGTGGCTGCGAGGGCGTACGACCTGCTGGTTTCTTCCGGTTTTCCGGCCGAAGATATCATTTTCGATCCCAATATACTTGCGGTGGCGACGGGCATCCCCGAGCACGACCGCTACGCGCTGGATTTCATAGAGGCAACGCGGTGGATCAAGGAGAATTTGCCTTTCACAAAGGTCTCCGGCGGCGTTTCCAACCTTTCCTTCGCCTTCCGCGGGAATAATGTTGTGCGAGAGGCGATGCATTCGGCGTTCCTGTATCACGCCCGCCTGGCGGGGATGGATATGGGCATCGTGAATCCGCAGATGCTGCGGGTTTACGACGACATCCCTGCTGAGCTTCTGGAGCGGGTTGAGGACGTTCTGCTTTGCCGGCGGGGAGATGCTTCCGAGCGGCTGGCGGAGTATGCCGCGTTTTTGAAAGCTGACGCCGAGATGCCCGGTCAGGCCGGGCATGACGGGCGTGCCGGGGGTGCAGGGATGCCCGGTCAGGCCGGGCATGACGGGACCCACACCGAGGGCCGTGACGGGGGCCATGATCGTCATTGCCGACCCGACGCGGGTCTCGATCGTCATTGCCGAGCCGACGCGGGTCCCGATCGTCATTGCCGACCCGACGCGGGCGTCGATCGTCATTGCCGGCTTGACCGGCAATCTCCTGACAACTGGCGCTCTACGTCCGTAGGCGAACGCATTTCCTACGCCATGCTGCACGGCATAGGCGATTTCATCGAGGACGATTGCCTGGAAGCGTTGCGGCAGTCCGGCTCCCCGATGGATGTCATCGGCAAGATGATGATGCCCGCCATGGAGCACGTCGGCGTGCTGTTCGGCGACGGCAAGATGTTCCTGCCGCAGGTGGTCAAGGCCGCCGGGGTCATGAAACGCGGTGTCGCCGTGCTGCAGCCGTATATTTCCCATGGGGCGCAACCAGCTGATTCTCAGTCTGTTCATCAAAGACACCCCCTGCCAACAGAGGGGAGTACCAATCAGCAAAACATTGATAATAAGATAGATACCCTCCACGGCGCTCCTCGCGTAGTTCTCGCCACGGTCAAGGGCGACATCCACGACATCGGCAAGAACATCGTCTCTGTGGTGATGGCGGTGGGCGGCTGCGAAATCATCGACCTGGGCGTGATGGTTGAGCCGTCGGACATCGTTGCGGCGGTGCGCGAGCACAATGCCGATTTCGTCTGCCTGAGCGGTCTCATCACCCCGTCGCTGGAGCAGATGATTGTGGTTTGCCGCGAACTGAAGCGTGCCGGCATCACCATCCCAGTGATTGTGGGCGGCGCCACCACCAGCCCGATGCACACCGCCGTGAAGATGGCTCCCGAATATGACGGTCTGGTGATCCACTCTACCGATGCCAGCCGCAACATGCAGATAATCAGCAGCCTGACGAGCCCGAGAGCCCGCGTGTTCATTGCCGGAGTGCTTGCGGAACAGAAGCGGCTGCGCGAACTCTACCTTTCTGCCCAGGACCGCCGCCCCCTGGAGGACTACCCCGCCCGCCTTGCCGCTGCTGTCGCGAACAGAGAAACAAGCGCCAACGCCGCAAGCCGTGGCACTCAAACCGCTGATACACAGCCCCTTCCCAACTCTCCCTTGCGTCAAAATGCGCAAGGGAAATGTGATAAAGCGCTGATAGACAGAGAGGTTGCTGCCACGGGCGAAATCAAGGTGTTCCACCACTATGACATCGCGGCGGTGGAGAAGCACTTCGACTGGGAAATGTTCTGCGCAGAATGGGGCGTGAAGAGCGATGCCGACCGGGCGCAGCTCATCGCCGACGGCAAGCAGATGCTCGAAACCATCAAGCACGACAATATCCTTGATTTACAGGGCGTTATCGGACACTTTCCGGTGAGCGTAGAGGGCGATGACATCATCGTTTCCCGCCCTCAGATGCCCGGTCAGGCCGGGCATGACGGGAACCAAGCCGGGCATGACGGGAACCAGGCCGGGCATGACGCGAACCAGGCCGGGCATGACGGGAATCAAGCCGGGCATGACGGGAATCAAGCCGGGCATGACGCCCCCGATCGTCATTGCCGGCCTGACCGGCAATCTGACACAGTAGTGCGCCTTTCGATGCTCCGCAACCAGACCGTCGGCGAGGAGAATCTCTCCGTGGCCGATTTTGCTGCGGCAGCCGGGGAAGTCACCTTGTTCGCAATCACCGCCGGAGCGGGCCTGAAGCAGTTCACGGAGCATCTCCGCGAAACCGGCGACGAATACGGCGCCTTTATGGCAAAAGTCATCGCCGACCGCCTTGCCGAAGCACTTGCCCAGGAAGTTGTCCCGGCAAAAGAGGGCGAGCGCCACGCTTTCGGATACCCCTCCTGCCCCGACCATTCGCTCAAGAAGGATGCATTCGAGCTGCTCCGGGTAGAAGGAACTTGCGATATGCGCCTCACCGACAGCTTTATGATTGACCCCGCCGAATCCATCTGCGGAATGGTGATTCCCGGCGCAAAATACTTTGCCGCAGGCCATATCGGAGCAGACCAACTGGCCGATTACGCCCGCCGCCGCGGCATGTCAAAAGAAGATATCAAAACACTGATACCCAGAAACATACAATGAAAGTCCCGCAAATCATAGCAGAGGCTCTCGCCGCCGGCAAAACCCGGTTCGCGTTCGAGATCCTGCCGCCGCTCAAGGGCGACGGCATCGAGCCTATATTCGGCAGCATAGACGAGCTGCTGGAGTTTGACCCGGCGTACATCAACATCACCTGCCACCGCGAGACGCTCAAACAGAGCGTGCGCAGCGACGGCAGCGCCGAGATCCATCTGGAACGCCGCCGCCCCGGCACCGTGGGCATCGCCGCCGCCATAGAGCGTAAGTACGGCATACCGACCGTGCCGCATTTGATTTGCGCCGGCGAGTCCAAGTATACCATTGAAGATCAGCTGATTGATATGGATTTTCTGGGGCTTGAGAATCTGCTGGTGCTGCGCGGCGACAAGCTCCCGGGCGAAGTCGCATTCCGCCCCAGCCCCGACGGCTACAGCCACGCCGTGGACCTTGTCCGCCAGGTGATTGCGATGAATCACGGGCATCTGGCCGGCGGCGACCCTGAGAAACCCGCCACTCGCAAAACCGCGTTCAGCGTCGGCGTCGCCGGATATCCGGAGACCCACGCCGAAGCCGTCAGCCCGGAAGATGACATCCAGCGCCTCAAGGCCAAGGTCGATGCCGGCGCAGAATACATCATCACCCAGCTGTTCTACGATAATTCCCGATTCTTCAGCTTCGTGGAGAAATGCCGCAAAGCCGGCATCACGGTGCCCATCATCCCCGGCATCAAGCCGCTCACCACGGTGCGCCAATTAACCCTGCTGCCCGCCACATTCGCCTGCAGCATCCCTAAAGAACTATCAGATAGGATTTTGGCCAATAAAGATGATGCTGTCAAGGTCCGCCAAATCGGCCTGGAATGGTGCACCGCCCAGTGCCGCGAGCTTATCGCCGCCGGTGTCCCCGTGCTCCACTTCTTCCCCAACGGCCGTCCCGCCGACATCCTCCCCGTCACCCGGGAATTGTTCTAAACGGTCCCGCCGGTCCAATCCGAGGACCGGTAAGCTCACTTTTGGGGATAAAACGGCCCTACCGGTCCCACCCATGGACCTGTAGGCACATCGGCCCGCCGCCAGTTGCTACGAAATAGCTCCGCTACGGGCCAGGGAGAACATAGAACCCCTGTTCCCTGCGCGAAGCTATTTCTACGCTGAACGCGGCGGGCTAAATACTACTCCTGGTAGAAGTAAATATCGTCTAATTTGATAGTGAGGTCTTTGGTAACGCCAAGGTGATAGATGCGGATGTAGTCCATCTGGCTCAGGTCGGGAGTTCCGCCTGTAACCGCCGCCTCCGAGAGCTTCAAATCCAGATCGTTCCAGCCCTGCTTCAGATTCAGCCTGCCGATATACCAGGCAAACTCCTCTTGATCGCACTTACCGCTGCTGGTAACCTCTATGCTGCCCTCCTTTGTCAGGTCTATGGCGCTGATGTCGGAGATGTACAATTTCAGGCAGAAATGCCCTCTGCGCTGGCTCACGGGAGCAAAGACGGGCACAGAAAACTTCTTCGTAAACAAATTCACCTCGTGTCCGGTAGCACTCACGCACCCCGCCCCCTCGCGCTGGTTCTGTGTATCCAGAACCGCCCCGTCGCCAAAGCCGGAAACCCAGCCGCCGGCGCTGTCGCAATTGTCCATAACCACCATTGAACCAGATTCATACTCATCCTTTGGCTCTACGACACGGTCAAAGAAACGGTCGGCTTTGTCCAGGCAATTGGTGGCGCGCAGCGAGGCGTTTCTGTTAATCACCGTTATCGGGTCTTCCTGGGTGTATCCGCTCATCCTGCAGCCTATCAAACTCACTGTATAATAGCCATTTCCTGCGAGGGTTATGTAGTCGTAGCTGGCCCCCGAATTGGTCAGCGCGCCGTTGCCGCCGGAGAAACTCTCGACATTGGTCAGGGAGGTGTGCCCTCCGCTGCCGGTGACATAGATGGGATGTATCGCGCTAAGATCCTTACCGGCGTTGGCAATGATACTCCCCTGCGAAATCTCCCAGGTGCGGTTTTTATTCTCGTTTCCGTCGCGGTATATGCCCACTTTCACGCAGTCGAAATTGAAACTGGTCAGCTGGCCGTAGGTGTTCTCTCCCAGATAGATACCGCCGTGGGTGCCGAAGGTGAAAATATCCATCACCACGGCGTTGTCGGTATGGTCTATCCAATAGGCGTAGGTGCCGCGCGCAATAGTTTTGTCTATGATGGACGGCGGGTAACCGCGGCCGAACTCGCGCATATTGGCGGGATTGATATGGCAGTGGAGGATTCGCGGAATGTCATAGCAGCGGTCGATGGCGATGAACTGGCCGCTGAGCGGATAGCCGTAGCAGTCCTCGATAAGTATCTGCTCGCACGCCGCCGGCGCCCTGAAATCCATCGCGAAAAACTCGCCGTAGAAGGTCAGATCGCGCAGCGTCAGTCCCTGCCCGCCCTCTTCGTGCGAAATCTGGATTGTGGGCGGGTACTCTATGATTTTATTGGCGTCTTCGCTGCGCCACGCCTGGTCGGGATAATAGAACTGAATGCCTTCCACGCGAGTGGCGGAAGTGACTGTCATAAAGACATTTTCCTTGTCCCTGATGACGAACAGCGACCCGGTCGGGCCGGTGCGGTCGGCATTGGCGGTACCACGGCCGGTCGGGCCCTGGGCGCCTATCAGCGTGACATTGCGCCGCAGATGGAGGCCGCCGTTTATGGGATATCCGTTCTCCGTCGGGGTCACGTATAGTGCCAGGCCTGACTTGCTGGCCTCCTCTATGGCCGCCTGCAGCGCCACAGTGTTCTGCGCCGCAGTATTTGTGGGCAGCACGCCGAATTCCTGGATGGATACCAGATGCCCAGCCAACTCCGGATGATTCTCAACCTTCTGCTCCAGCTCAGAGAGACGCGCGTCATATTCCTCCAGCGTCTTTTCCAGACCGGCATCGGCGCAACCCGCCATCAGCAGTGCCGCTATATAAACGAATATCCTGTCCATATCTTCAGATGATTCTTCTTATGATATCCCACAGCACGATGCCGACCGACACCGACACGTTCAGGGAGTGCTTTGTCCCTTGCTGGGGAATCTCCAGGGCCATATCGCACAAGTCCATAACCTCCTGCGCCACGCCGTTTACTTCATTGCCGAAAATGAAGGCGTAACGGCGGCCCTTCTCTATCGTAAAGTCCTGCAGCATAGTGGAATTCTCTGTCTGCTCCACGCCGACCAGAGTCCAGCCTTCGGCCTTCAGGCGCCGCGCCACCTCCACCGTAGAGTCGCAGTGCTCCCAATCCACGCTGAACTCCGCCCCGAGCGCGGTTTTGTGTATTTCGGGCGACGGCGGGACGGCACAGATGCCGCACAAAAAAATCTTGGAAATGCGGAAGGCATCGCAGGTACGGAAGGCGCTGCCGACGTTGTGGCCGCTGCGGACATTGTCCAATACCACCGCCACCGGCGCCTTTGCAGAATTTTTATACTCTTCCACCCCGATTCTGCCCAATTCCTCGTTGTATAATTTGCGAAACATTGTTAATTTTGAGGCTCCTTATAATACTGCATTACAAATATACAAATATCAAATGAAACAGGACCTTCAGATTTCAAGTCTCATCAAGAAAGAATTCGAGCGCCAGAGCGAGGGCATCGAGCTCATCGCCAGCGAAAACTTCGTCTCCAACCAGGTGCTGGAGGCGCTGGGCAGCGTGCTCACCAACAAATACGCCGAGGGCTATCCGGCAGCGCGCTACTACGGCGGCTGCGAGGTTGTAGACCAGGTAGAGCAGCTGGCAATCGACCGCCTCTGCAAGCTCTTTGACGCCGAATTCGCCAACGTGCAGCCCCACTCCGGCGCACAGGCCAACATGGCGGTTATGATGACCTGCATCAAGCCGGGCGACACCTTTATGGGACTGGATCTGGCACACGGCGGCCACCTGACTCACGGCTCTCCCGTGAACGTGTCGGGTATGCTCTACAACGCCGTAAGCTATCACCTGAACGAGGAGACCGGCCTTATCGATTACGATGAGATGGAGCGCGTGGCCCGCGAGACCAAGCCCAAGCTGATAATCGGCGGCGCCAGCGCCTACTCCCGTGAATGGGACTGGGAGCGGATGCGCGCCCTCGCCGACGAAATCGGCGCCATCCTCTGGGTCGACATGGCCCACCCCGCCGGCCTGATTGCCGCACATCTGCTGAAGAATCCTGTGAAATACGCCCACATCGTGACCACCACCACCCACAAGACCCTCCGCGGTCCGCGCGGCGGCGCCATCCTCATCGGCAAGGATTTCGAAAACCCGTGGGGCGTGAAGACTCCAAAGGGCGTGGTCAAGACTATGGGCCAGATGATCAATTCCAGCGTCTTCCCCGGCGTGCAGGGTGGTCCGCTGGAGCATTGCATCGCCGCCAAGGCCGTTTCGTTCTACGAGGCGCTGCAGCCCGAATTCGTTGATTATCAGAAGCAGGTGGCAGTCAATGCCAAGACCATGGCGGGTGAATTCGCAGCCCGCGGCTATAAAGTGGTTTCAGGCGGCACCGACAACCACCTGATGCTCATCGACCTGCGCAGCAAGTTCCCCGAACTCACCGGAAAGCAGGCTGAGAAGGCTCTGGTGGCAGCTGCCATCACCGTCAACAAGAACATGGTGCCGTTTGACAGCCGCAGCCCGTTCCAGACCTCCGGCATCCGCGTCGGCACCCCGGCCATCACCTCCCGCGGCCTGGTAGAGAAGGATATGCTCTGGATCGTGGACCTCATCGACCAGGTTCTTTCCAAGCCGGAAGACGAAGCCGTAATCGCCAGCGTCCGCCACAAAGTGACCCAGGCGATGACCGGCCTGCCCCTAAATAAATGGTAGAAATTAGTTGCATATAAGTAAATTATATTTATCTTTGCGCTCCTTTTAACAACTTTAACTAAATTTTTTGCAAAATGTCAGAGTATTTATCAGCAGACAAAAAGCAAGAGATTTTCGCAAAATACGGGAAGTCTAATGTTGACACCGGCTCTGCAGAGAGTCAAGTTGCTTTGTTTTCCTACCGTATCGCACACCTTACCGAGCATCTGAAGCAGAACAAGAAGGACCACAACACTCAGCGTGCACTTCTTCGCCTGGTAGGTAAGAGACGTCAGACCCTTGACTACCTCAAGGAAGTCGACATCGAGAGGTACAGAAATATTATCAAGGAGCTCGGCCTCCGTCGATAATATCAGCGATACAAAGGATTTACGGGCTGCTGCGGGCATAACCAAGGCAGCCCCTTTTTTAGGCAGAACTATTAATAAAATATGAACGTAATTAACAAGCAGATCCTGCTGAGCGATGGCAGGACAATCGAGATCGAAACCGGCCGACTGGCGAAACAGGCCGACGGCAGCGCTGTTGTGAAGATGGGTGGCACTATGTTGCTCGCCACCGTTACCGCTGCGAAAGAAGTGAAGGAAGGCACCGACTTCATGCCCCTCACTGTAGACTACAAAGAGAAGTATTATTCAGCTGGCCGCTTCCCCGGCGGATTTATGAAACGCGAAGGCAAGTCTTCTGACTACGAGATCCTTATCTCCCGTCTGATTGACCGTCCTATCCGCCCGCTCTGGCCCGACGACTTCCATCTGGAAGTGTTTGTAAATGTATGGCTGATCTCCGCAGAGGCTGACATCCAGCCCGACGCACTTGCCGGCCTGGCAGCATCCTGCGCGCTGGCAACCAGCGACCTGCCTTTCGGCGGCCCTATTTCCGAGGTCCGCGTGGCACGCATCGACGGTGAGTTCAAGATCAACCCCAATTTCAGCGAAATGGAACGCAGCGACCTGGAACTTATGGTAGCTGCTACAGAAGAGAATATTATGATGGTAGAGGGCGAAATGAAAGAGGTCAGCGAACACGATATGCTCGAGGCCATCAAGTTTGCCCACGAAGAGATCAAGCGTCACTGCCAGGTGCAGAAAGAGCTCATGAAGGAGCTCGGCACCTTCGAGACCAAGCGCGACTATCCTCACGACGTAGAGGACGAGGACCTGCGCAAGGCCGTTCACGAGGCTTGCTACAACAAGTGCCTGGAGCTGGCAAAGAGCGCAAAGCCCAAGCACGAGCGTGAGGACGGCTTCAACGCCATCCGCGACGAATTCCTGGCTACTATCCCTGAGGAGGAGTTGGAAGAGAAGGAGCCCCTGGTAAACCGTTACTTCGGTCACGAGCAGAAAGAGGCTATGCGCAATATGATTCTGGACGAAGGTCTCCGCCTGGACGGCCGTAAGACCAACGAGGTACGCCCCATCTGGTGCGCTGTGGATTATCTCCCCTGCGCTCACGGTAGTGCTATCTTCACCCGCGGCGAGACCCAGTCCCTGGCTACCGTAACCCTCGGTACCAAGCTCGATATGAAGGAGATGGACGAAGTTCTCATCCAGGACGACCAGCAGTTTGTCCTCCACTACAACTTCCCTCCTTTCGCTACCGGCGAAGCCAAG
>JAFZBQ010000047.1 GCA_017561665.1 Bacteroidales bacterium
CCTTATGCTCCTTTTTATAGAATGTCGCACCAGTAGTCAGCCAGTAATCACTATAAACTTTTTCTCCATCGGCACCATCAGATAAATATACATCGATATAATTCTTTTCAGTGATGGCAGAGGCAGGTAATTTCACTCTGGCATATAGGAAGTAGTTGTCGGCAACTGCCTTAAGCTCTGTTAACGCTACTGTAGCTGTCTGCCATTCATCCAGTGTGCTGGTAACAACATCAGCGGCTGCCCAGTTGATATTGTCAAGATTGTTTAGGACAATCGGAGTCAGCGGCTGAACGTGAGCCCTTGCATAGGTATAGTCGCCGTTGCCCTTCATCTTCTTGTCTGTTACAAGGGCATAAGCTTGGTTGGATGCGTCATATCCGGTCACGGTAACAGTATTGTTGGCCCACATTTGGGCACCCCAGGCGTAGGGGAGGTATACTTCTGCCTTGCCGCTTACAACGGTGACTTTTCTTGCAAAGGTCTTCTCTGAATCGGTAGATCCGCCGTCTGCATTCCATCGCCATTGCTCGCTGGATTTAAACACTCCAAACAGGCCGCTGAGTTTAAGGCTGGCGGAAACAAAAGATACTTTTACGGATTTGATTTTGCTGGGGATGTTGTCCAGGGTAAACAGTGATGCACCCGAGCAATGCATAAATGAATATGAGTCGCCTTCGCCCTTGTCGCCAACCATAGGCATATCGGCAGAAGGATGGCTTGTCAAATCTTTGAATTCCGGTATGTTGAATTTGAGACCGCTGTAAAGGTGACCTTCGTCTGCGGGGAAGAAGGCATAGTCGCCGAGATGCTCACCGGAAGGAATAGAGCCTGTGAATGTGCTTTCTGCGGCGGTCTCATCTGCCGTAAAGGTATAGAAGTTACCGTCCGAGCACAGTACGGAAATCTGGTCGCCGGCGGTCCAGGAGAAGGTGGTGCCGTTGGCGTAAGATGTCTTGGTAAGGTTCTCGTCGATAGTGGCCGATATGGTCACGGTTTTCATTGCCGGATTGGCGTTGTCGTCTTGGAGAGCGGGCTGTTCCTTGGTGCAGGAAACAATCATGCAAGCGAAAATTGCTGCAAAAATAAAAGCGTACTTTTTCATAATTGTGTCCTCCATTTTTTACCAGGGATTGTATTCGCTGTCCTGAGTTAAATCTTCGCCGGAAGAAGTGGGTCCTGTTTCTGAACCGGCAAGAATGGTTCTGCTAAAGTGCACCAGTATTTCTTCTACTTCAGGTGCAATGTACTTGCATTTCATAATGTATAATGTTAAAAATTGACTTGCCAAAAGGAATTCAACTTCAAAGTTAGTGAATAACTCTCTTGGTTATCAACGTTTAACCGCAAAAAACGTTTCGTAATATTTCGTTACCGCCTTTGTCCCGAGCCCCTCGTTTTGCCCGGACGAAAAGGATTATTATCTTTGTCAAGCCGGTTCTCCATCCGGTTCAAATGGAACTGTTAAGACATATTGATGATGATAGGACAGTGCTGGGGTGATTGTCAGGCAGTTCCGATTTCCCAAACTGACTCAAGTTCTCGCCTCCCGTTGTCCTCAAAGTATGACGTGGATGAAAGCATTTAGCAAAGAAGAGAACTTTGAGGAGTTTCTCCGTTTGATTGAGGATCCTGATTACACTGAAGTGGTGTTTGACACTGCTTCAGGAGGTCTTGGAGCCATACATAAAGAGCATCACCTTGACAAAAACAAAGGTGTTTTAGGGTACCGTCGTGGTGAGTATGAGCGCAATGTTGTACGTATCCTGCGAGAATCAGGATATAGAATAATTCTATTGCCAGAGTACGACAACACCCTTAATGTCAAGCAATGTGATGGCATACTGAATCATTCTCCTGCGGAGATAAAGACTATAGAAGGATTGGGCTTATGGGCAATCAGGACAAAGATACAGTATGCCGTAAAGCAGGGTGCCGAGGTTCTTATTCTCTACTTCCCCGAACGGTCGTTGTATAGTCCCGACAGAATAACAGAAGGCTGGCGTCTATTTAGTACTGACCCCTCATCCACACTATTGAACAATACGATAACCAGCATAGTCGTGATTGTAGAAGATGCTATCATAGATACATTAAAACCACCCGGGTAGCCAGGTGGTTTCACGATTGAAGGTTTGAGGAAACAGGAGGGCTACCCCTTTACCCATCTCCCCTTCAACGCAAAGATACTCACATTTCTCGAACCTGCAAATAAAAACGAGCCGATTACGGCTCCCGCTCGGTGCAGATGGCCTGCGCTTGCCAAGTGTCTCGGGCAAAAATCTGCCACATCCCTTTCTATCTTGTCATTGAGCAAACTGAAATAGGCAAGTATCTCACCTGACGATTCGTCCTCCACAATATATGTCACAGACAGGTGCTCCTGTCCATAATTTGTGGCGTTAGGCTCTATTGATCCCTTTTCACGCAAAAAGCCGTTCAAATCTGCATTTCCACAGTCAAACGGCTTTTTTACATCAGTTTCTGATTGAAACTTCCTAAAGACATAACTCATACCGCAAAAGTGCAATGCTTTTTGATTTCGGCATAAGTATTCAAAATCTCCTCGACCCTTTCTTTAGGCAGAGGAACGACATTCTGTGCCGCCATTTCAAAGCGGTAGGCATCCTCTCCATAGAGGACCGGTGTCTCTTTAATAGGACTAGCCATAGTACGTTTCTCCTTTTTCCAATGCAAAGTTAATAATCTTGTTCGTGGCAGCAAAGTTATATTGCGAATAGTGTACAAAACAGAAAGATTTCGATAATCTGGTCGAAAACAGTTGTTTTCAAAAAGTTCAATTTGTTAAGAACTCATACACAAGCCTTTAGCAGAAGGAATCAAGATTTTGAAAATATTCAGTATTGATGTTTTAAGAAACAGAATATAAGAAACAGAATATTTCATTTCATACTCTAAGCGATAGAGTATGGCCCGCTCGGTGCAGATGGCCTGCGCTTGTCAAGTGTCTCTGGCAAAAATCTGCCACTTCCTAATGTCTTTGGCGCCTTCACAGCCGCCAGGACGGCACGTGAGAACACATCCGTCCGGCGTTTTGCCCGGCCGGAAACTAGCACTCACAATAGTTGTGTAGCTACTTTCTCATTCTGTTGAATTTGGAAGATTTCTTTCTGCCTTTCTATCTCACGTTTTAGATCTTCTTCTGACGGCAGATAGGTAAGATATTTTGCAGCGAAGAGTTGTGGGTTCTCGTTAAGAACAGAATATCTCGCAATATCACGGCTGGTTTCAGTGCAAAGAATAAGGCCAATGGTAGGATTGTCCCCATCTGTTCTTTTAATGTCATCATACATGCGAACATACATATCCATCTGCCCGACATCCTGGTGACTGATCTTTGTTGTCTTCAAATCTATGAGCAAGAATGCTTTCAAAAGATAATTGTAGAATACAAGATCGATATAGAAGTCACCCACATCTGTGGCTATATGCTGTTGTCTTGCCACAAAGGCATAACCCTTACCGAGTTCAAGAAGAAATTTTTGAATATGTGTCAATATTGCGCTTTCTAATTTCGACTCCGTCAGGTCAATGTTACTTGACAGACCCAGAAATTCCGCGACAACCGGATTCTTAATAAACGCATATTTGTCCACTTGCAAAGGGTTTGTCTTTTCTTTCATTTCATATTCAACGGGTTCTTTATGTTGAGATTGCAGCATACGATAGTAGTACTGGGAACCAATGTTCCGTTCAAGTGTGCGTACGCTCCAAGATTCAGAAGAAGCTTCGTTCAAATACCAGTCCCGCGCTTGCTCGTCAGACACAGATAAGAGTATTCTGAAATGCGACCAGGTTATATTTTGCACACGCGTGTGCAATTTCTCGATATCCCTGAATGTCAGATAAAAAAGACGATAGTAAGCCAAGTTTCTAACACCGAATCCTTTGCCGAATTCCTTTGTCAAGGACTGTGAAAGAAGTCGCAATAATTGAGTTCCATATTCGGCGCGTTGTTTTCCGTGCTGCTCCTCTTGTACGATACGCTGCCCTATTCGCCAATACGTATCAATCATCGATGCGTTGACAGCCTTATACGCACTATCTCTGCCTTTTTGAACCAGGCTGATAACATCTGCAACGAACAGTTGCTCATTATGAGTTATCATTGATGTACTCTCTACTTTAATTCCCTTCATTATGTGCTTTTTTAGTTGTTGTTTTACCAACGCAAGATACACCGAACGCTTGTCACAAAACGAGACATTTTCTCAATTCTTTCGGGATTGTTGGCCGGAAACAGAAAAAGTTTTTTCAGAAACAGGAAGAATATTTCAAGGATGATGGGGAGACTGCATCCGCTCGGGGCAGATGCCTGCGCTTGCCAAGTGTCTCGGGCAAAAATCTGCCCGCCGACACTTGCAAGCTCCGGGCTTATATCTGCCCCTCGCTCTCTCCGCCACGGTCCGGCCAAAACGCCTACGCGTCAATTTTGGGGCTAGCAGCCCTTGGCGCAATCGCCGCCGGCAATCTTCCTAATGTCTTTGGCGCCTGCACCGCCGGTAGGACGGCTCGCGAGAACTCATCCGCCCGGCGTTTTGCCCGGCCGTTTTCAACATTTCTGGATTGATTTTAAAAACGCAATGTAATTCATGTGCAGACAAAAAGTTAAGATTTGAGAATTTGTCTCGTTTTATGGCAAAATAAAGGTTACATTGCGGCTGAAAAAATAGGATAATATGGAGACAGAGAAGGGATTGTTTTCTTACTACGAGGGGCCGCTCGAAGAGTTCTTGAAAGCAGCGATAGTCACGAAAGAGGGGTTGATAAAAAGTATTATCGCCACAGTATCAAAAAGACTTATCAACGATTTGATTCTACACGGCATCGATACAGATGTCACATGGAAGCACACTATTGACAATAGCGCTGTAAGACACGCAATCAAGATTCATGGTAATGACAAAGAATCTTTGCGCGGTCAAAGTCAGTTGACGGTATCCGATATGTTAATGATTCCCACAATCGTAAGTTCATACGACACCATCACAACATCGAAGAACAGGCGCAATCAAGACACGATTCTGTACACCAAGACGATGGAATCTGGTGATACTTATTTCTTCGCAGAAGAGGTTCGAATGGGCCGTCACGAGCTGGCAGCAAGCACTTTGTATAAAAGAAAAAAGGAAAACTCACCGACGCTAATAGGCTAAACTACGCACATTTCGGATTTGTCTCCTTTTGGACAAAGATAAAAACTTTTATTCAACCATCCAAATATAACCGCAGGATCGTGGCCCGCTCGGGGCAGATGGCCTGCTTTATAATGACTGGGGCAAGGCCCCAGACCCCTCGCTCCAGCCTTGCTATTGCACCGCCCGCCCTGCTCGGCTTCCGCTATCGCCTGCAGGCGATTGTGTCTCGGGCAAAAATCTGCCACTTCCTAATGTCTTTGGCGCCTGCACCGCCGCCAGGACGGCCCGTGTCGCCGCATCCACCCGGCGTTTTGTCCGGACGGAAAAATCAATAAAGTTTTGGACAATAAAGATTATGTACTACCTTTGCAGCAGCTTCTAAAGTTAGAGGGCACTACGGTGCACCTCCTTGCAGGGAACCTTCGGGTTCCCTGTATTTTTTACGGATAAACATCTATGACGCCATCTCCATCATACACCCACACTTCTTGGTCTGATATTGAATGCATATTACAAAGAATGAAGCCGTAGTCTCCTACGGCTTCATAAAAGGTGAACGGTTGCGGAGCTTGAATAAATCGCGCCTATATGCAACTCTCATTCTAATGCAAAGATACTCACATTTCTCGAACCTGCAAATAAAACTGACCGATATCTGCATCCGCTCGGTGCAGATGGCCTGCGCTTGCCAAGTGTCTCGGGCAAAAATCTGCCCGCCGACACTTGCAAGCTACGGACTTGATATCTGCACCTCGCTATCTCCGCTACGGTCCGGCCCAAACGCCTACGGGTCAAATTTGGGGCGAGCAGTCTTTGGCGCAATCGCCGCCGGCAACCTTCCTAATGTCTTTGGCGCCTGCACCGCCGGCAGGACGGCTCGCGAGAACGCATCCGCCCGGCGTTTTGCCCGGACGTGAAACAGAAATGTTTTTTCGGAAACAGAAATGCGTTTTTACAAACGTAAATACTTGAATATCTGTCCACTGATTATTGCTGAACAAATATTCAAACTGACTATATTTGCACTATGACCACATAGGTAGAAGCTTATTGAAGAGATATGGATGAGAACGGTTACTACTATTACGATGATGAGTATGGAGAGCGTCTACTAATCAGTCGCGAAGCTGATAAGCGAGAGTTACACGGGAATATCCGTGCAGCCAAGGCAATTCTTAATTCATTTTCCAATGTCACAATTGCTATCAATCCTCATTCAAAGAAGATTGGCACCAAGAATCCTGAGTACACGGTAGAAGGATTGCTTGGCGACAGGAAAGGCATTATGAGCGAAAAGGGAGTCACTGCAGGATTCAGATCTGCTAAACGGCAGGGATGCAAAGTAGTTGTGATTGATCTTGATGAAAATGTAGGGACTGTGCGTCCTTTTGAACTGTCAAAGTACATATCCAGAAGAAAAGCCGATTTTTCGGACGGAGCTATATGTATGTGCTACATTGTGTTCAACGGTAATGCCGTAAGGATAACATCAGAGCAGCAAACCAGAGCTGATATTGAATCCCTCTTACAAAGAATGAAGCCGTAGTATCCTACGGCTTCATAAAAGGTGAACGGTTGCGGAGCTTGAATAAATCGCGCCTATATGCAACTCTCATTCTAATGCAAAGATACTCACATTTCTCGAACCTGCAAATTAAAACGAGCAAGTAACGACTTCCGTTCGGGGCAGATGGCCTGCGCTTGCCAAGTGTCTCGGGCAAAAATCTGCCCGCCGACACTTGCAAGCTCCGGACTTGATATCTGCACCTCGCTCTATTCGCCACAGTCCGGCCAAAACGCCTACGGGTTAATTCTGGGGCGAGCAGTCCTTGGCGCAATCGCCGCCGGTAACCTTCCTAATGTCTTTGGCGCCTACACCGCCGCTAGGACGGCTCGCGAGAACGCATCCGCCCGGCGTTTTGTCCGGCCGGAAAAACGGTCTCAAAAAGTGTTGATAATTTCGGATAAAATACGTAGTATTTTCCAAAATTAAATCGTAATTTTGCAGTTTGTGAGAAAATCCACGATTATTCTAAAATTTTAAAAATAATAACTACAAACATGAAAAAACTACTTTACGAACAGCCTTTGGCTGAAATTTTTGAAGTACACCTGCAGAGGAGTGTGCTGCAGGGTGGCAGCCCTGAATATAGTAGCAAGGGTACAGAATTTATGAAAACTGATTCAGAGGAAGACTTTTAATTACGCAGCACTATGAAGACATTTTTCAAATCTTTAATGTTGATCGCAGTAGCTGCTATCACATTTATTGCCTGCACTGAGCAGGAAACCCCCAAGCCAATCAATAATGAAGAACTCGTCACCCTCAAGTTCAATATTCGCAATGTTGATGATGCTCCATTAACAAAGGCACTCCTTGGAACGGAAGATGGGAAGAACTTCCTCAACTGGGAGGACGGAGATAAAATTGGTACTTTTTCGATTGGCTCGTTTACATCAGGAAGCTCCACTTACACTGAGTCGAAAAACAATGCCGGAAATGTCGAAGTTTCTGGTAATGACTACACGTTGAACGTACAATCTTTTTATGCGGGAACAGTTACAACTATCTATTCTTATTTCCCGTATTCATCCGGAGCCGGTAAGGACAAAACATCAGCCGTTGTTACCATTCCCGAAACCCAGCATATGACAGAACTTGGTTTTGATGCAGATGCTATGCCTATGGCAGGAACCCCTGTGACTGTCGATTTAACAACTGCAGCTAATACTGATACTCCTTGCGGTACTATCAATTTTAGCAATCTTGGTTCCATTATAAAGTTTAGGGTTTACACGAGTGAGTCAACATCTGAGACGCTTACTTCCGTTACTTACAAAGCGACTGGTATAGGTGGTGCTTTTTCTATAGACCTTACTGGAATTGATGTCACTGATGAAACCACACTTATTATTACACCATCTGAAACGGTAAATGAACTCACCACTTCAATTGTGGGAACCCCTGCCATAAGCGATTTGGACCATGCCATTGACGTATATATGGTTGTTGCTCCTGGTACGTATTCTGGCTCTCAAGTAGTTGTTACAACTAATGCTCATACCTACACTCTTGATGCTTCCGGTGCCAAGACATTTACCCGTTCACACGTAAAGCCAATTAAGGTTGATATTTCAAAGGGTACTCCTGGCTCCCTTCCTACTCCTGAGACTTGGTCTAAGGTGACAAGTGCTTCCGACTTCACTCCTGGTACATACTATATCCTTCGCGCTGATGGTGAATATTATGTTCCAAATGCAAGTGGAAATCCGACTTGCGCTACATATTCAGCCGGTGATCCCATTACGAATGCAATGAAATGGACAGCTACGGCAAGTGGCTTGGGCCTACAATTCGAAAGCGTTGCCAATGCCGGGTATTATCTCTGGACAACTAACACAGGAAGTGCAAACACGATTTCAGTAGCTCAAACTTCAACTGGCGCGAATGCTTCAAAAATTTGGACTTTCGCGACAGTAAATGCTAATGAAACGATTTATTATACTGCGACAGCTGGCGCAGATAAGTATTTGGTTTCATACGGAACGTCCAATTGGCGTTATTATGGGACCAGCAATATTAACGGAAACAATATCCCCGCCGAGTTCTATAAGCTTGATGTGGTTGATAACAGAACTGCTGTTACTCTTTCATTTGCTGAATCTACTATTAACAAGACGACAGCTAACTACGATGGTTTCATCGGGCAGACGGCAAGTGCAGAACCAAATGAAACCGCTATTACCGATAATATCACGTATGCTATAGCAGGTGATGCAATTGGTGATGTCGATCCCTCTACTGGCGATGTGACTCTTAACGGAACAGAAGGTGACGCTACTGTCACTGCATCATTTGCTGGAGACCAAACATTCAAGCCAGCTTCGGCATCTTACACCATTTCAGTTACTGAGCCTCTTAATAGGTACATAAAAGCTACTTCTATCGTAAGCGGAGAAAAATATTTGATTGTTGGCGTCAAGAGCGGTAGCACTTATCTGGCTACGCCTATTCCTAGTTCGAAGACATATGCATATCCCGCTGGTTATAATGTGACTTCCAAGGTTGTTGATGCGAATACAATCGAGATTAATGGTGAAAGTGAGTATTTATTTACTCTGACTACTTCAGGTACTGGCTATACGATTAAACAGCCAGACAACAGGTACATCTACGCCAGTGGTTCATACGCTACACTTAATGTTGGCACTACACAAGGTGTTTGGACATTTGTAAAGCAAAGCAACGATTCATATAAGATCACTGAAACAGCTACAGGAGACAATACTTACATTCAGTTTGGTCAAGGCGATTATACCACCTTTGGCAGGTATTCTTCAGATCAAACAAATGCGAGCCTTCCTTTCCTCTATGTCATGGATGATGGCAAGTCCGATGCCGGTATCAGTTATACACCCGCGAGCGCCACTGTTACCTTTGGTGAAACACTTACTCAGCCGACCCTGAGCAATGAACATGGTCTCACCGTCACATATGCTTCTGATGCAACGGGCGTAGCTACTGTCGAAAGCAATGGCGCTATTTCTGTGGTTGGGGCTGGTACAGCTAAGATAACTGCTTCTTGGACAGAACAGGTAATCAATAGCGTTACTTATCGTGCTGGTTCCACTTCTTTCAACCTGACGGTTTCAAAGGCCACTCCTACAATTGCAGCATTTAATAATCCTACGACATCTGTTGCTGTTGGAAGTAAAGTGACAAATACAACAACCATCTCCAATGGTTTAACAATCACCTATTCTTCCAACAACACTTCAGCTGCGACAGTTGATGCAGCAACAGGTGAAGTTACGGGTGTTGCAAACGGCACAGCTGTGATTTCCGCATCCTTTGCCGGTAATGAAAACTATAATGCAGCAGAATCTGCCACATATACCATTACCGTAGGAACTGGTGGAACCGGCTTTACTCCTGTTTCATTCTCTTGGACTCAGTCCGCTACCACATCAGGCTACTCATTCACCATGGAGAATGGTGCTTCAAAATCAGGATACATTCAGGATAAGAATAGCACGACCGGCCTTGATCTTCTCCTCAAAAAGTCAGATAGCTCAGCGTTATTCACAACTCAACCTACGAGTATCAGCATTACAGTCAAGGTTGGTGGAGGCTCTACCAAGGATCCTTTGACTAATAATGTTCTTGCTTACCTGGTTGACAGTAATGGTGATAATATAGCTGCTACCGAAACCGTTGTAACTACGAAAGTAGAAGCCCAAACAGGAACGGAATATACTGTGACTATGCCGTTGGTTTCTACTGCTTACGGGCTTAGGATTCATCACGAAAAAGAATCTAGCTACAATATTAGAATCTACTCGATTTCTTTCACTGCTAATTGAAGCGGATCCGGAGGTAACTCCGGGGATGGAAACATCACGGATGATTCCGGTTACGGAACGGGGTGGCTTGAGCTGCCCCGCTCCACCACCGGGACAAGTTTGATGACTGGAACGTACCGGGACGGCAACTCCCAGCGCAACTACACATACTTGTACGACCGGTCCATGTTCACGTCCATGTGGGTGGCCTATCCATTGTATAAATCCACCTTTACGGGTAGTTCAGCTTACAGCGGCTCTTGGGCACCTGCTACAGGAAACGGCTTTGGAACCAACAATTCCAACGGTTATCAGATTAACGTTTGGGATGCCAGCTACAATGTACTGCTTAATGAGACGACTTATGTGAATAACGCATCGAGTACCGGTCAGGAATTCTACGCCTGCGGCCACCAGATACCGGATGCCGACCGTCAGTACAACCAAACTATGGTTCAGCAGACGTACTACGCCATCAACAGTACGCCGCAGATCCAGAACAAGTTCAACGGAAGTATATGGTCTTCCTTAGAAAACGCAGTACGTACTGAAGCCGGAAAGGTCGATACCCTGTACGTCGCAACCGGCCCTGCCTTTGACAGAGCTGATATAAGCGGCACAGAGACGGTGACCTGGATAACCCCGAAGGGAGACCCCAATAGGTCCTGCCCGGTTCCGAACTACTACTGGAAGGTCCTCTTGAAGGTGACTAGGGACGGTGACGGAAAAGTTGAGAGCGCTTGCTCGATTGGATTCTGGTTCGTACACCAGCAATACGATAACAGCACCTACGCCGACTACGCCGTCAGTGTTAACACTATTGAGGAGCGCACAGGCCTTGACCTCTTCGCCAACCTACCGGATACGATAGAGGAAACGGTCGAAAACAACAGCAACTGGCAAACGTTCCAGAACTATACGACGAATTAGATCGTAAGCCTCCGACGAAGTACATCGGAAGAAGAGTAACGGTTACTAACCCTGAGTAATGGATTAGTGACCGTTACTTTTTGAAGTGATGGATTACTAACGGCAGATGTTGCCGGAGTGACAGCGAGGCCCTGGCCTCACCTCGGAGGCATCTGCCGTGCCGAGAACTTACGAGAGCACAATCGCGGGGTCAATGTGGAGGCGGGAGACGATGGTGCGAGCTTGCTCGAAGGTGGGATTTGCTTTACCGCTCAGGATTGCGTTGAGTCTGGCGGCCGTCATTCCAAGGATAGATGCCATCTGCTTTTGAGTCCACTTGTTTTCGACAAGTCTTGAAGTCATAGTGGAAGAGAGAGAAGGCGCCTCTATGGGAAAATGCTCTTGCTCATATTCCTCAACAATCGAAGACAGTATATCCAGTTCCACCAAACGGACATCGTTTGCCGGAGTATTTTCGTCTGTGGCAAAAAACAACTCATCTATACGGGCCATCATTGCCTTGTACTGATTATCATTCTTTATTAGTGGCATGACTATCTACTATATTGTTGAAACGTTTATTCTATCATACTCGTCATGAGTTCCCACGAATCGGATATATACTAAGCATGGCGTAAACTTTACCGCCACTACAAGCCTATAGTCATTGCCCTTGATATTGAACACGTAGTGCTGGTTGCCGACGTAGTCCACGGAGTTAAAGTCCGCCCGCATATCATTTAATGACTGCCATCTGGCACGGCTCGTTTTTACATACCACTCTTTCAGTGGTTGCTCGGCTATGGGATGCTTCTCCCAAAACTCCCTCAACGCAGATATCGCAATTATCCTCATAACAGCGCAAAGTTATCAATTATCAAATTAATAACAAAATTATTTTTCTGATAACAGAATATCCGGCCGACATAGTAGCGGCAGTTATTGATATTTTGTTGAAAATAACCCCTGTTAGCTATTCTTTTTTTGAAAAGTAATCAGTAATTTTGAAGGTTATTCGCAAACAGCAAAAATATCATATAAAATCAATCAAAATGAAGAAAGAAATTTATTCCCGGCCTATGGCTGAGTTCCTCGATTTGGAGATCGAGGATAATCTACTGCAGACGACGTCACCTTACATTCCCGGTGGCGGCGGATCTTATGGTGATGATGACACTAACAACAATGGTGATTTTTAATGGAGGATGCGTTATGAAAAAGATTTTTCAATTTCTGTTGGTGGCTGTAGCAGCCATAGCTCTCTTCTCCTGCACCGGTAAGGAAAAAGTTAAATCTCTTGAGAAGAACAGTGTCACTATCAATGTCATCGCAAAGGCAGACAATCTCGCTTCCGATGACATCGAAACCAAGACTTATATCACTACGTACAACAACGTAGCCAACACTATCCTTTGGGGATCGAATGAGTACATGAAGTTGGCAGTTACGCCTGAAGGCGGTGCTACCGAGTTTGCGACATCAAAAGATGCTACTGCAAATATATTCAACGGTCAGCCGATGGCCACATTTGGTTTTGAAATCGCCCCCGCTGATGCCGATGCCTACACATATCAAGGCTTTTATCCTGCATCCGCAGCCGTTGCAAGCAACAATACCAAAATTGAAAGTTATAAAATCAACCTCATTGAAACCCAGAATGCGACAGCCAATTCTTATGACCCGGCTGCCTACATTATGGTTGCAAAACCCGAGACTTTCAATGAGGTCAAGACCGACTGGCTCGCTTCTTATCGTCGTGCAACAGCCCTGAACAAGGTAACTCTTAAGAACCTCCCCGCTGCGGTACAGGAAGCCGGCATCAAGAGGGTTGAAATCACTGCCGATGTAAAAGACCCCCAAGAGAACACCTACCTTACAGGTGCACGTCGCTTTGATCTTACTACCGGCGAAAGCGGTGAAATTTACAGTGGCAGCGCTACAGTTGCTGTTAAGTATGAAAACCACATCACCGGCAATGCCAATGCTGACGTTTGGTTCACTTCCTGGGGCGTTGAACTTTCAGAAGGCGATGCCCTCACTGTAGCCGTATATGCAGGTGATAAAATCTATTTACGAATTATCACCCTTGGCAGCGGCAAGTCCATTTCCTTCAAAGAGGGATACCTGAATACCCTTGGCGTCAATATGGGCGGAAATGATGTAATTATTGCCGACAATACCGAGCTTGAAGATGGTGACTATGTGGTGCTGGCCAACAACAACGGCACTTACTATGCCCTGAAAGCCGAGGCCGAAAACACACGTATGGGATACGAATCATATACCGGCAGCACCACTGAATATGCCGGCTCAGATAATTCCATTATTTGGACAGTAAGCAAGTCCGGTGACTCATACATCTTCGCCAACGACGGCAACTACCTCGGCTGGAATTCCGGTAATACCGCAGCTATGAATGAACCCGGTGAATCCTGGACACCAACCAACTACTTACTGGATGCTACTTTCGATAACATCAACAGCTGCTATAAAGTAAGCGTTCATAGTGAATCAAGCCGCATCCTGGCAAAGAATACCGGTTCTTCTTATGGTTTCGCTTTCTACGCCGGTTCGGGTTACAACCAGATTATCTTCGTCCCCGCTACAGTCGACAACCGTGCAGAAGTTTCTCTCTCATTTGCAGAGTTTGCTATTGAGCTTACTACCGAAAACTTTGGCAATTTCTTTGGTCAGGAGGTAGTCGCCGATCCCGATGTCACAGCAATTACCAATAATCTTACCTGGTCTTATGAGGGTGACGAAGGCGTAATTGAGGATTTGGATGAGGGCTCGGTAGAGCTTTCAGGCAATCCGGGTACTGTGACTGTAACGGTTACCTTCCCCGGTGATAACAACTACATGCCGGCAACTGCAAGCTACACGATTACCGTCAGCTCACCTGTTACTGGTCCCGGATGGGTAGAAACAGCTATAACTGCTCTTACATCCAATGATGTGTTTGTAATTGTTGGTGACAATGGTGATACTTACGCACTTTCTAACGACAATGGTGCGTCTAATGCTCCGACTGCAGTAGCTGTAACAGTGTCTGGAAACAAGCTTATCGGAACTATTGACAATAACATACAATGGAAAATTTCTGTAGCTGATAATGGTTACTTATTCAGTCCCAATGGCGCCCCAAATAGTTATTTGTACGTTACGGCAACGAATAATGGATTAAGGGTTGGATCTAGTGACTATAATAGTTTTGTGATAGTTAATGGCTACCTGAAGGGTAAAGACAGCAAGGATGACGACAGGTATATTGGTATATATAACAGCTCTGATTGGAGATGCTATACATCTATTAACAATAATATTGCCGGACAGACCTTCAAGTTCTACAAACTCTCAGATTCCCGCGACGAGGCTCCTATGAGCTGGAGTGAAGAAACAGGTACTGCAACAATGACTGCAAATGGCTTGAGTTACAATTTACCTGATTTGGTTTTCAACTCACCTGCGGCACTGCCTGTCACTTATGCTTCCAGCGATCCCAATGTGGCAACTGTAGATGCTTCTACAGGCGTTGTTACAGCCGTAAGCGAAGGCACCACAACCATCAGCGCCACTTACGATGGCAGCGATGACAATGCTCCTTACCAGACCACTGTTAAGAGCTACACGCTTACCGTTACGGATAGCCGTACAGCTTGTGCAACTCCTACCTTCAGCCCTGCCGCCGGCGAGGTTACTTCCGGAACAACCGTAACAATTGCCTCTGCCACTTCCGGCGCTACCATCTGGTATACCACCGGCAATACCGAATTCTCTGAGGGTGGCTGGACAGAATACACCGAACCTGTAGCCGTAACTGAGGCATGCACCATCAAGGCCATCGCAGTGAAAGCGAACTACAAGAATAGCGAGGTGGCTTCTGCTGCCTATGTTATTACTGTTGCTACTGTTGGTTCGGGCACTGAGCAAGACCCTTACACTGCCGGTGATATTCTTGACAAGTATCCTAACGGTTCGGGCGATGCGTTGGTATATGTAACTGGACGAATTACTAGTATTACTGAAGTCAGCTTAAACTATAAGAACGCAACATATACCATCAGTGACGGTAATAGAAGTATTCTGGTTTACAGAGGAAAGTATCTTGATGGTGCAGACTTTACAAGTACCGACCAGATTGCCGTAAATGACATCGTTATTGTTTATGGTCAGATTGGAACATATAATAATGCTCCTCAGCTGGCTAATGGCAACTATCTTACCTCGTTAACACACATTGCTGTTAATCCCGAAACGTTGACCTGGGCGGCAGGTGAGAATGACCAAAAGCAAGTCACCGTAACAACCAGCGACAATGCAGGCTTCACCCACAGCATCGTATCCGGAACTTATAGCGACTGGACAATCACTGCTACTGGTGGTACCAAATTAAGTGTTAAGCCCAAGGCAGCCAATACCAGTACAACCACAGACAAGGTCATCGTGCTGAAGGTAATGCATAACACTGACCCTACCGTATACCAGTTGATTACTTGCACACAGTCCAAGGTGAGCAATGGAACACCTTTCACGTACACACTTGATGGTACTATCACTGCGTCTGGTAATGCTTATGCATCAGCATCTACAGTTACCCAGAATGAAATTGGATGGCAAGTAACGGCTAATACAGAACAGAGTCCCTGGAGGGTCGGTGGCAAGGGTCTTACTGACCAGGATCGTGCTATCTATAGCACAACTGCTATTTCTGCCGACATCAACCAGATAAAAGTTGGCTCCGGTTCTGTTGCAGGTGGCCTTACTGTAAATTCTTTGACTATTACCGTACACAATTCGGCTGCTGATGCTGCAAGTGGTAGTAATGCAATTGCCACAAAGACCTTTACGTCTGGTATAGCCGGTGCCACTGTTACTTTTGATAAAGAAGACAATACCAGCTGGGCAGGCAAGTATTATAGAATTGTCTACAATGTAACCCGCACATCAACTAGTCAAAACGGTTACATTACATTCTATAGTGCTCAGTTCAACGGTACCGAGTGAGGCGGAACCGGGGAGGGAGACCCCGGGGCGACAGCCACGGTAACGACCGGTAATGCTACGGACGGCAGCTCGACAGGGGCATCCCTGTCGGGCTCCTGGACCGGAGCGACTGGTGCTGTTTCCGAGACAGGTTTCATTTACGGGACCTACTCTGACATCAGTACCCTCAAGGCATACGGAACCAAGGTTTTCAACACTGTAAACCTTAGCTCCGCAGACGGTAGTTTTGACAAAGCCGTATCGGGTCTGTCGGCCAATACTACTTATTATTTCCTTGCTTATATCAAGGAGTATAATGCCAAAACGTCCAGCGTAGAGACACGCTATGCCGCATCGGCCCAGAGCTTCAGGACAAAGGCCATCGCCACAGCAACTGTAAGCACTAACGCAGCGAGCAGCATCGCCCAGACTACGGCTGTTCTAAACGGTGAGTATACCGGCGCTACCGGCAGTGTGGATTATACCGGCTTCGTCTGGGGTACATCTGATAGCAGTTTGACGCACGATGCAATGGGTAGCAGTACGTCATCTCCGTTTACGGCAACCATTACCGGACTGACGGAGAATACGACCTACTACTGCAAGGCTTATGTGGGCGAGTGGAACGAGAACACCAACAAATACGAGTATCGGTATGGCCCGGTGAAGTCGTTCACGACCCTGTCGACATCCACCGGCAACAATCTTGGTTATCTGGCAAACTACGAGGTGCCGGATGTGTCGTCTCTTTTGAACGGCCAAAGGACATCCGGAACATACTCCCCGAAAGAAGACAAATGGTATCGGTATTACACCACCAACAGCAGCCGGCAGATTGCGATGCATACCTACAATCAGACCCGCACCTATGTAGTGCTATATGATGAGACCAAGTATGCTCCGCTCTGGAGCGCACATGCGATGAATGACGGTATGTGGCCCAATAACAGCGTCGGTCGTAACCAATCGTGGTGTGATGATCCGGCCATAAGCCTCACCCAGCAGTCAGGACTCGACAATGCAAACTCCGTCGGATATAGCAGGGGACATTTTGTGGCTTCCAGCGACAGGCAGACCCATCTTTATCAGAACAAGCAGACCTTCTACTACAGCAACCAGGCCCCGCAGTGGCAGAATGGGTTCAACGGTAATATATGGTCAAAACTTGAGGACCAGATTCAGGATCTTGTACCCGCTGCCGGCTCCCGGGACACTCTGTATGTTGTGACAGGTGTGCTTTATGAGAATAATAAGACGTTGCCCAGCGGCAGCCTGGATGTCCCCATCCCCAGCCATTTCTACAAGTGCCTGATGTTGTGTTCTTTTAATGCGTCAGGAACTATGACAGGGGCCCAGGGTTGCGCGTATATATTTACAAACGAGTACCATACGGAGAATTCCTACGACAAGCTCAAGAACTTTGCGGCAAAGATAGACGACATTGAGACTCTTGCCGGCTTCGACTTCTTCCCGAGAGTGCCGGCAAATCTGCAAACGACCGCGGAGAATTCCAAAGCGGAATTGTGGTAGTTGAGTGACGCTTAAAGAGTACATAGAGGGTTCGATTTTGCCGCGGTATGAGGGATATGATCCGGCGCACAGGCTGGACCATATCGGCGCGGTGATCCGCCGCAGTGCCGGTCTGGCCGCCGGGTTCGATGTCGACCCCGATATGGTGTATGCGATTGCCGCCTATCACGACCTGGGCATCTGCGAGGGGCGCGAGACCCACCACCTGACTTCGGCGCGGATGATGCGTGAAGACGCCGCCTTGCGGCAGTGGTTTTCCGAAGATCAGATAGAGACTATGGCTCAGGCGGTGGAAGATCACCGGGCGTCGGCCAAGAGTGAGCCGCGGAGCGTGTACGGCCGTATCGTGGCCGAGGCGGATCGGGAAATAGACGCCGATACGATAGTGCGCCGCACCATAGAATATGGCCTGGGCAACTATCCGCAGTATGACCGGCAGGGACAGTTCGACCGCTTCAAAGAACATATAACG
The DNA here is from genome assembly GCA_017561665.1 of Bacteroidales bacterium. Taxonomy (GTDB): domain Bacteria; phylum Bacteroidota; class Bacteroidia; order Bacteroidales; family UBA932; genus Equibacterium. The sequence goes on from JAFZBQ010000047.1 coordinate 18,394, forward strand.
GAAAAATATGCCCGCGGCGGCTATATCAAGATATGGATTCCGGAAGGAGAAAATGCCCGCCGCCTGGAGGCTTTCCGGCGTGAGATAGAGAAACCAGGCAGGCTGGAGGAGATGTTTGACTATTGGTATGATAAACTGACTCAAAAATGAAGAAATTAATTGTCGTGTTGATGCTGGCGCTGTGTTTTGCGGGTTGCCACAATCAAAAGAAAGTATATACCCAGTCGGATATAGACGGAGAACAGAAGTCGGTGCCCGATGTGGACTGGATTGGCCTGTATCAACGCTGCCACGAGCTGGACAGCTTGAAGAACATTTTGGAGGCCAGCGCCGTCCACGCCGGACAGCCGTTGCCGGCATTGCCCGACAGCGTGAATGGTTTGTGGACATCCATGCTCTATGAGATACTGCTGCGCCACGGCGAAAATGCATTCGGCCTCTATGACAGCCACCGCGCCGATATCGAGAAGTATCTGCGTATGGATTTCCTGGGCTACGGATTTACCACGCAGGTTTATCTGCCATACAAGGCAACTGTGAGCACCCGGGAAGAGTACGGTGTGATATGCATAAAGGAGTTGGAGGAGGCTATGTCAAAGGCAGAGATGACCAGGATGTACACCGGTCAGGAACCGAGCCACTACGAGGATGTGCTCAAACAGCTCTTCCACGCCTATGTCAACTACGAGAAATACGACGAGGCTGCTGCGTTTGCCGATATAGTTCTCTCTTACCTGAGGGGCAAGTACGGCGATGAATCCCGCGAATATGCCAATATGCTCAAGAACAAGGCCGATGTGTGCGGCAAAAGGGGCAGCAACTACTCTGCTATGGTTTCCGGAAAGCAGGCGGTATTGATCTATGACAAACTTCTGGCCGATCCCAATCTCGATCCGGAAATCCGGGCCAAAATGTCGGAAGACAAAAAAGAGCTGGAGGATAATCTCCAGCTCTGGCAGGGTAAATAATCCCTTCTAGATGTTCAGCGGCCGGTTGTAATCCAGCTCGCTGTGATTCTTGGAATGCCTCAACCACAGGCCGTAGACCTCTGAAACGCGGCCGGCGGTGATGAAGGCGTGTATGTCCTGATCCTTTATCATCTCCATCAGTTTTGCAAATTCTTCGTTCGTAAGGATGGCCTGCAGCTCGACCTTGTCGTCCTGGGAATAGCCACCCTTTGCGTTGTATAGCGTGCAGCCGCGCTTGAGAGTGTTCACCGTAAAGTCGCGGATCTTCTCGTAGTCGGGAGAGATGATACATACGCGTTTCTTGGCATTGAGGCCGGCGGTGAAATAGTCCACCACGATGCCGTTGATCCAGGTGCCGATAAAGCCCAGCAGAATCAGATACAGCGTGTTGCCGGGGATGAAGAAGGCGGAACAGCAGATTATTGCGCCCGCAACGGTGACGCTGGTGCCTATATCTATATGGAGATATTTATTGACGATTTTGGCCAGGATGTCCAGGCCGCCGGTGGAGGCGTTGATATTGAACAGGATGGCCTGTGTGGCGCTTAGGATAAAGACGAAGCAGAGCAGGTAGAACCAGTAGTCGGTGGTGCCGTTTGGAAAGCCTAAAAACGTGGCGGGGTCGATGTCATACTTGGCATCCAGCCACTCGAAAAGCCGGAGCCAGGGAGAGAGGATCAGTGCCGTATACACCGTCTTTATGCCGAATTCCTTGCCTATCAGGAAATAAGCCAGTACCAGCAGTATCAGGTTGATGCTGAAGGTGATAGCCGACACTGGGATGCCGGTGAGGCGGTATATTACAATCGAGAGACCGGAAATGGAACCCACGATGAGGCCACTGGGCTGCATGAAGTAATGCACGGCGATGGCGGCGATACCCATCGCGATGGTCATTAGGAGAAAATCCTTGATTAATTTTTTAGCTTTCACGGAATGCTTTGTTTCAATATTATTGACTAAATTAGCAAAAATATACGATATGTCATCATTTATCATAAACGGCGGCAATTCCCTTAGCGGAGTCATTACCCCTCAGGGGGCTAAGAATGAGGCTCTTCAGGTGCTGTGCGCAACTCTGCTCACGGGTGAGGAAATTGTGATGGACAATGTCCCCGACATCATGGATGTAAACAACCTGATCGGGTTGTTGCGCGATATGGGGGTTGAGGTCAGGAAGTTGGGGCAGGGGAGCTGGAGTTTCCGTGCCGCCGAGGTCAATATGGATTTTTGCGGGAGTGAGGATTTTGCCCGTCGCAACAGCGCGCTGCGCGGGTCGATAATGCTGGTGGGGCCGATGCTGGCCCGCTGCGGCAAAGCCATCGTGGCCAAACCGGGCGGTGACAAGATTGGCCGTCGCCATATCGATACCCATCTGGAGGGTTTTGAAAAACTGGGCGCCAGGTTTGTCTATGATACGGAAAAGGCAAAATATGTGTTGACGGCTGGCGAGTTGCACGGCTGCGAGATGCTCCTTTCTGAGGCGTCTGTGACCGGCACGGCAAACGTGGTGATGGCGGCGGTGCTTGCCAAGGGCCGCACGGTGATATACAACGCCGCCTGCGAGCCGTATGTCCAGCAGCTGTGCCGGATGCTGAATGCAATGGGTGCCCGCATCAGCGGCATTGCCTCAAATCTTCTGACTATCGACGGTGTAGAAGAATTGCACGGCTGCCGACACACGATATTGCCCGATATGATCGAGGTGGGCAGTTTTATCGGCATGGCGGCCATGACCCGCAGCGAACTCACCATCAAGAATACATCGTACAACAATCTGGGCATTATCCCCGACAGCTTCCGCCGGCTGGGCATCAACCTTCAGCAGAGGGGAGATGATATTTACATCCCGGCTCAGGACGAATACCGCATTGAATCGTTTATGGACGGCTCCATAATGAAGATTGCCGACGCCCCGTGGCCCGGTCTCACGCCCGATTTGCTCAGCGTGCTGCTGGTGGTGGCCACCCAGTGCCACGGCAGCGTGCTGATACATCAGAAGATGTTCGAGAGCCGCTTGTTCTTTGTGGACAAGCTGATAGATATGGGGGCGCAGATAATCCTGTGCGACCCGCACCGCGCGGTAGTCATAGGCCACAATCACGAGCGCAATCTCAAGGGGCGGGTGATGACGTCGCCCGATATCCGCGCCGGCATCGCCCTGCTGATAGCGGCCCTCGGCGCCGAAGGGCAGAGCGTTATCCATAACATAGACCAGATAGACCGCGGCTACGAGCATATAGAGAAGCGTCTGGCGGCGCTGGGTGCCGATATCAGGCGCAAAGAGGAGCCGATGACCCACTAGGCGATGATTTCCCGCGACCATAAGATTTACAATACGTTTGGCCTGGAGGCTGTGGCGGAGAATTACTGCGAGTACTGCTCCCCGGAGGAGTTGCTTGTGGACCTGTCCGTTGCGCCCAAGCCCTGGCTTCACGTGGGGGGCGGCAGCAACCTGCTGTTTGCAACGCCGCGCGTAGAAGGCACTGTGTTCCATAACGCCTGCAATGCCATAGAAGTACTCTCGCAGGATTCTGAAACGGTGGTTGTGAGAGTGGGCGGCGGCGTTCTGTGGGACTTCTTCGTGCAGTGGTGTGTGGCTCGCGTCTGGTACGGAGCCGAGAATCTGTCGCTTATCCCGGGCGAGGTGGGTGCCGCCGCAGTGCAGAATATCGGCGCTTACGGGGCTGAGGTCAAGGATATAATAGAAAGAGTGGAGACGCTGGACTCCGAGACGCTGTCTGAGAGGGTTTTTAGCCGTGAGGAATGCGGCTACGGCTATCGCCGCAGCTTTTTTAAGAGCGGGGAGGGGAGGCGTTTTTTCGTGCTCTCGGTGGTGTTCCGGCTGAGTCTGAAGCCTCGGTATAATCTGGACTACGGTCCGCTGAAAGAGATACCTGCGTCTGAACTGTCGTTGGCCGCCGTCAGGGAAAAGGTCATCGCTACCCGCGAGGCCAAGCTTCCCGACCCGGAGAAGATCGGCAGTGCCGGCAGTTTCTTTATGAATCCGGTGGTGCCTGCCCGGAAGGCAGAGGCTCTGAAGGCAGAGTATCCCGATATGCCGCAGTATCCCGCGCCGGACGGCATGGTAAAGCTTTCCGCCGGCTGGATGATTGACCGCTGTGGCCTGAAAGGCTACCGCCGCGGCAATGCCGGCGTCTACGAAAAACAGGCCCTGGTATTGGTGAACCTCGGCGGCGCCACCGCTGGTGAGATTACAGAGTTGGCAAAAGAAGTGATAGAAAAAGTAGAGAGTACTTTTGGTGTAACCCTCAGGCCGGAAGTACAGATTATTTAGAGAATAAACTAGTGGGTGGATTGAGCACGAAGTGCGATAGTAAGTCCCTCCCCCGGGGGGAGGGATTTAGGGTGGGGGTAGCGTAATAGCAAAATGTGCGTGGGGTTTTGCCACTACAGTGGCCTTTGTATACTATAAAAAAGAATGGGTAAGCTGAATATATCGCACCGCTACAACCTTCTACCCTTGCTGCCTTCCGGCCCTGGGGGAGTTCAAAGGGAGCTGGTCGTATATGACTTACCCGAGTGCAAAAATAGATATTTTTATGATGCCCGCAAAAAATATTAAAATCGCTGTCGGCCTCTCAGGCGGGGTGGATTCGAGCGTGGCGGCGCTGCTGCTCAAGCAGCAGGGCTACGACGTGTTCGCCATCTTCATGCAGAACTGGAACGACGCGACGGGCACCCTTCATGGCGACTGCGAGTGGGAAGAGGAACTCTCCGTGGCCCGTATGGTGGCAAAAAAGATCGACATCCCGTTCCACTTCGTGGACCTCAGCGGCGAATACCGCCAGCGGGTGGTGGACTATATGTTCCGCGAGTATGAGGCGGGCCGCACCCCGAATCCCGACGTGCTTTGCAACAGCGAAATCAAGTTCGATGCATTCCTTAAGCATGCGATGGATCTTGGGGCCGATATGGTGGCTACCGGGCACTACTGCCGCCGCGATGTCGTCACCGACGCCGACGGCAATGTCAGCTATCGGCTTTTGGCCGGCACCGACGGCAACAAGGACCAGAGCTACTTCCTGTGCCAGCTGAATCAGGAGCAGCTCTCGCGGGCGCTTTTCCCCATAGGCCATCTTACAAAGCCCGAGGTGCGTGCAATCGCCCGCCAGGCGGGTCTTCCAAGTGCGGAGAAAAAGGATTCCCAGGGGATATGCTTTGTGGGCAAGGTCGACCTTCCGGTGTTCCTTCAGCAGCAATTGAAGGCTCGCGAAGGCGATGCCGTGGAGATTTTCAGGGATTTCTACGACGGCCTAAAGCAGCCGCAGACCTTGGAGGAGATGGCGGAGCCGGTTGTCTATTCCAAGGCCGATGGCAAGGTGGTCGGGCGGCACATCGGGGCGCAGTTCTACACCATCGGGCAGCGCCACGGCCTGAACATCGGCGGTCACAAGGAGCCGTTGTTCGTAATTGCCAAGGATGCGGCCCAGAATGTTATCTATCTTGGCGAGGGACAGTCTCATCCGGGTTTGTATCGGCAGGCGCTGGCAATCAAGGCAGAGGATGTCCACTGGATACGGCCCGAACTGGCCTTGAACCCGGGACAGGAACTTGAATGTATGGTGCGCATCCGCTACCGGCAGCCGCTGCAGAAGGCCAGCCTGATTTGCAAGGAAGACAAGATGTATATCCGCTTCGAGCAGCCGCAGCGCGGCGTCACCGCCGGCCAGTTCGCCGCCTGGTATACATCGGACAATGAACTTGTAGGTAGTGGAGTAATTGAACGTTAGATTATGGTTGATGTACTGGTTATAGGCGCGGGTGCAGCGGGATGTGTAGCGGCCATCAAGGCGGCGGAGGCGGGCTTGAAAGTAGCCCTGATAGAGAAGAATGCCAAGATCGGCCGGAAAATAATGATAACCGGCAAGGGTCGCTGCAACATAACCAACGCCAAACAGTGGCAGGATTTTTCCAGCCATCTCCATCCCAAGCCATCCTTTTTCAAGCCCGCCTTCTTCAACTTTTCCAACGAAGCTACGATTGGGTTTTTCAATTCGATAGGGGTGTCGACGGTGCTTACCCGCGATGACCGCATCTTCCCGGAGAGTATGTCGGCTGCCACAGTGGTGGATGCCCTGGACGCCCGTCTTCGCAAATTGAAAGTAGGATTGATGTTCAACTGCGACGTCATAAAAGTCGGAAGGGGTGACGAGAGTTTCGAAACCACTTTCGTGGATTCGACCCTGGGCGATGCGGTAGAGGATAAAATCCTTTCGCATACCGTGATTGTGGCCACCGGCGGGCTGGCTTACCCGTCTACCGGCAGCACCGGCGCGGGATATGCGATAGCAGAATCATTCGGCCATACAATCAAGCCGACATTCCCGTCGCTGACGGCGCTTGTGCCGGAACATTACGACACACGACTGGCGGGGCAGGAGCTGATAAACGTAACGGCCGCGCTTACTGTGGGTCGCGATACGGTGGCTTGCGAGTTCGGCGATCTGCAGTTTACCGACGGCGGCATAGAGGGTCCCATCGGATTCAGGATCTCCCGTAAGGCGGTCTGGGCTTTGATGAACGGCGACAAAGTGACCGTCTCCATCGATCTGAAGCCGGCGGTGAAAATCAATGTCCTCAAGGGCAGGATTGCAGAAGATGCTGCGATCGTGGGTGTCAACAAGGACGATTTTGAACGCCGGCAGCGCTCTTTCCTCCGCAAATACCTGCCGCAGGCCATCATCGATCCCTTTATCGATGCCAACAATCCGACCTTGGACAATCTGGCCCAACTGCTCAAGGAGTGGAAGTTCAAGATTGTCGACTATGTCGGATACCGTAGGGCGGTGGTCACTGCCGGCGGCGTCAGTCTGGACGAGGTTGTCTCAAAGACGATGGGCAGCCGCAATATGCCGGGGCTGTTCTTCGCCGGCGAGGTGCTGGATATAGACGGCGATACCGGCGGCTACAACCTCCAGGTCGCCTTCTCTACCGGAGCGCTGGCAGCTTCGGGCGCCGCGCAGTTTATCAGGGAATCTAATAAATCTTGATTGGAACAGTTTTCTCTCCGGCGGTCATCGTGATGGTGTCGCCGGGCTTTACCGTGCATCCTTCGCCGAGTTCCAGGGCAATTATGTCGCCGATGCGGAGGGTGGAGCGGCGGGTGATATCCACTATCGCCCTTGCGAAATCTTCTGAATAATCTTTTCCGGCAGCAGAAAAGATTTCGTTGCCGTTCACCTCAAACTTCAGGGTGGTCTGTGCCGGATTGTCCATCCAGCCCATATCCATAATCGATGTAAAGTCCATCGACGTGGCGATGGCTTCACTGACGCCGCCGGAGGCATCGGTCAGAAGGCATCCGAAGGCTACTGTCTTGAAATAGCGCCGCGCAAAGCGCTCCGCAACACATTTGCCCGCCTTGTCGATGTGGGTATAGACTGTCGGCACCGCCTTCAAAAGAGAAACGCCCTCCGGACACCAGTAGTCGGAGTTGTTGTGGTTCAGGGTGGTGTCGGGACGGCAGCAATAATCGCCGCCAGCCTTATAAGCGACTATTTTCATTTGGCGAATTTGCCCTCCAGGTAGATCTTGGTGAGCACGTTCTTGGTGTCCTGGGTAAAGTCGCCGTTCTGGATCCAGCTGTAATAGCTGGGCTCAACCGCCAGCACCTCTTTGACCGGTTTGCCCTTGTGCTTGCCAAAGTTGAATATTGGTGTGCCGGTTTCGTCAAGGACGATGCGGCCGGCGTAGTCCAGCATATTGCTGCGCTTGGTGAATTTGGAGAGGAAGTCGACGTCGTTCTCCAGGTCGGGGTAGCGGTCCAGCTGCGCCTGGAGCACCTCCAGGGTGGCCATAGTGTCGGCCTCGGCGGCGTGGGCGTCCTCCAGGTTTTTGTCGCAGTAGAACTTGTAGGCTCCGGAGAGGGTGCGCGGCTCCTTCTTGTAGAAAATCACCTGCACGTCCACCATGTCGCGGTCGTGGAAGTCGGGCTCGATGCCGGCGCGCATAAATTCCTCCGCCAGCAGCGGCACGTCAAAACTGATGCTGTTGTAGCCGGCAATGTCGCACCCCTCCATCCACTGGTACATGCTTTTGGCCAGCTGGGCAAATGTGGGGCAGTCCTTGACATCTTCGTCGGTGATGCCGTGCACCGCCTGTGCGGCTGCCGGAATGGGGATGGTGGGATTTACGCGGCGGGTCTTTACCTGACGGGTGCCGTCGGGCATAACCTTGACCATGGATATCTCCACGATGCGGTCGGTAGAAATATCAAGCCCCGTGCTCTCTATGTCAAAGAAGAGCAGGGGGCGCTTGAGTTTGAGTTGCATAATCTTGTTATACCATTACGGGCATCAGCAGGGCGCTGAGGTCCTCGGATGCGTTGTTGCCGTCGGCAGAAACGATGAGTGCGGGGCGGCAGTTGTCGGCCATCTGCATGCAGATGTTCTCGAAGCAGAAGTTGTTGAGGATGTCTGCCAGGAACGGAGCCTTGAAGCCGATTTCCAGAGGGGTGCCGTCGTATTCGCAGGAGAGGCGCTCGTAGGCGCTGATGGAGAAGCCGGTGTCCTCTGCAGAAATCATCAGTTCACCTCCGGTGATCTTGAGCAGCACGTGGCTGGTGGCCTGGTTGGAATAGACGGCCACGCGGCGTACGGCACCCAGCAGTTCGCTGCGGTTGATGATCATCTTGTTGGGGTTGTTCTTGGGCAGGATGCTCTTGTATGCGGGATAGTTGCCGTCTATCAGGCGGCAAACCAGCAGGGTTTCGCCAAACGAGAAGAAGGCGTTGCGCTTGTCAAACTTGATGACCACCTCGTCCTCTACCTTGGCCAGGATGCTCTTGAGGATGGCGGCCGGTTTCTTGTGCAGTATGAAAGAGCAGGGGGCATCGCACTTGATGCCGCTCAGGGAGTAGCGGACCAGCTTGTGGGCGTCGGATGCGACCATAGAGAGGGTATCGGTTTCTATATCGAAGAAGATACCGTTCATCACGGGACGCAACTCCTCTTCTGCAGTGGCGTAGATGGTGTCGCTGATGCCGTTCATCAAAGCCTCGGCGCCGATGGCTACTGTGTTGAACTCCTCGCCGATGGCGGGCAATGCGGGATAGTCCTCTGCCGGATGGAAGGGGATCTTGGAGGCACCGCTGGCCCAGGTGATTATGAGGGAGGAATTGTGATCGGTCGCAAAAGTGAGCGGCTGGTCCGGCAGCGAACGCAGCGAATCGGTGAACAACCTTGCCGGAACGGTGATCTGGCCATCTTCAAAGACCTTCTCTATGGCGATGTCGGTGCGGAGGGTAGTCTCTCCGTTGGACGCCGTTACAGACAGCGTATTACCCTTAAGGTCAAAGAGATAGTTGTCTAGAATTGCCAGAGCGGGCTTGCTTGAGATCACCTTTGAAACAGAGTTGAGCCCGATGAGCAGTTGTGTGCTGGATGCTATAAATTTCATATGCGGATATATTTCACTTAATTTCCACAAATATAGAAAAAATACCTGTCATTTTTCAAAATATGTGGCATATTATTTGACGCAAAACGCTGCATCTAACACTAAATCAATATGAAGACTTTTTTAAAGTGGGTTTGGGGCATTCTGATAACAGCCCTGGTGTGCTATCTGGCATACGATGCATATACTTCCAAGCAGGCTCTCAAGGAGAAAGAGAGTCAGGACGAGGCCGATAAGATCATTGAGGAGGCCCGCCGGCAAAGTGCAGAAAAGACACGCACTGTGGCTGTCGCCGACGCCCCGTCGTTCTGTGACGCTGCCGAAATGGCAGTCCGCTCCGTGGTCTATGTCAAAGTCACCAAGAAGGCCCAGGTGCAGGCGCCCGGTTCAATCCTGGACTATCTGTTCGGTTTTGCCGTGACACCCAAGGACCAGGTGGGCATCGGCAGTGGCGTCATCATTTCGCAGGACGGATATATCGTGACCAACAACCACGTTGTCAATGGCGGCGACGAGTTTGAGGTGACACTCTACGACAACAGCGTCTACACCGCGACCCTGGTAGGCGCCGACCCCGCCACCGACCTGGCCCTGATAAAGATAAGCAAGACCGATTGCGAGCCTATCGCGATGGGCGATTCCGACGCGTTGCGCCTGGGCGAGTGGGTGTTGGCCATCGGCAGTCCGTATGACCTGCGAAGCACCATCACCGCCGGAATCGTAAGTGCCAAGGGACGCTCGTTCCCCAACTACGACGGCCAGTACCGTGTGGAGTCGTTTATCCAGACCGACGCGGCGGTGAACCCCGGCAATTCCGGCGGCGCCCTGGTTGACGTAAATGGCGAACTGGTCGGTATCAATACTTCAATTATTTCACTGACAGGCTCTTACGCCGGCTATTCGTTTGCGGTGCCGGTCAATATAGTGAAGAAGGTTACCGACGACTTTATCAACTTTGGCAGCGTGCAGCGCGCAATGCTGGGCATCTCGATCCGCGAGACGGAGCAGGGAGTGGTGGTTGCGCAGGTAAAGGATGACAGCGTGGCCAAAGCCGCCGACCTTCGTGCCGGCGATGTCATCAAGGAGTTGAACTTCTCCAAAATCGCCTCCGCGGCCGATTTGCAGGTGCAGATGAACAAGTATCGTCCGGGAGAAAAAATAGTGCTTACCATAGAGCGTGAAGGGGCTGTCAAAGAAATGATTTTGAATCTCTAAAAAAAAGATTATTTTTGCATTCTTGCATCATTATACTCATTAGATGAGACAGCTAAAGATTACAAAGTCAATTACTAATCGAGAGAGCGCATCCCTCGACAAGTATTTGCAGGAAATCGGCAGAGAAGAACTTATCTCGGTAGAAGAAGAGGTGGAGCTGGCACAGCGGATAAAGAAAGGGGACCAGGAGGCCCTCGAAAAACTTACGCGCGCCAATCTCCGTTTTGTGGTTTCTGTTGCCAAGCAGTATCAGAATCAGGGTTTGAGCCTTCCCGACCTCATCAACGAAGGTAATCTGGGCCTTATCAAGGCTGCGGAGAAGTTCGATGAGACCAGGGGCTTCAAATTCATCTCTTATGCTGTGTGGTGGATCCGCCAGTCCATTTTGCAAGCTTTGGCAGAACAGTCAAGAATCGTGCGTCTTCCGCTCAACCAGGTGGGATCGCTCAACAAGATCAACAAAGCTCTGAGCAAGTTCGAGCAGGAAAACGAGCGTATGCCTTCACCGGAGGAACTGGCCGAGATTCTTGACATTCCGCGCGAAAAGATCAGTGACACGCTGCGCGTCAGCGGCCGTCACGTGTCGGTGGACGCGCCGTTCGTAGAGGGCGAGGACAACAGCCTGCTGGACGTCCTTCCCAACAACGATTCGCCCAACGCCGACTCCGGCCTGGTCAATGAATCTTTGAACAAGGAGATTGAGCGCGCGCTCTCTACTCTCACCGAGAGGGAACGCGACATCGTCAAGAATTTCTTCGGAATCGGCTGTCAGGAGATGACGCTGGAGGAGATTGGCGAGAAGTTCAACCTCACGCGCGAGCGTGTTCGCCAAATCAAGGAAAAGGCTATCCGCAAACTGCGCAATAGCGCCCGCAGCAAACTGCTGCAGACTTATCTGGGATAGGCTCTCAAAGCCTTGGAAAAAGGGGGTGCCGCAAACCGGAGACCCTCTTTTTTAGTTGAAAGACAATAATTGATATAATATGAAAAGACTTTTTACATTGATGCTTATGGCAATTACAGTTGCAAGCTGCGCAGAGAAGAATCCCCTGCTCAAGGAGTGGAAGACCCCCTTTGGCGTTCCCCCTTTTGAAGAGATAAAGAACGAGGATTACATGCCTGCACTCAAGAAGGCAATCGACATAAACAACAAAGAGATAGCCGCCATCGTTAACAGCAAGGAAGCGCCTGATTTCGAGAATACCATACTGGCGTTCGACCGCTGCGGCAAGGCACTGGAGCGCATCAGCCTGGTGTTCGAAAACGGCGAAGCCATCGCCTCCACAGAGGAAATCCGCAAGATATCCGCCGAGATGACGCCGCTGCTGAGCAGCCACTACAGCGAGATAATGCAGTCGGAGAAACTCTTCCAGCGTATCAAAGCGGTTTATGACAAGCGCGAGAGCCTGGGCCTGGAGCCCGACCAGATGCGCCTGACGGAGGAAACTTACCGCCACTTCGAGCGCGCCGGCAGCAACCTCTCCCCTGAGGATAAGGCCAAGTTGAAAGAGATCAATTCCAAGATCGACTCGCTGCAGCTTCTCTTCTCCCAGAACCTACTTTCCGAAACCGGTTCGTGGACTATGACTATTGACAATGAAGAGGATCTGGCCGGCCTCAGTCCCGACTTTATCGCCGACGCCGCCCAGCGTGCCGCCGATGCCGGGCAGGAGGGCAAATGGCTGGTTGGCCTGGACAATCCCAGCGTGATGCCGTTCCTCTCTACCGCCGACAACCGCGAGCTTCGCGTGAAGGTGCTGGATGCCTACAGCAACCGCTGCAACAACAATAACGAGTTCGACAACAAGGACATCGTTACCGAAATCATCTCCCTCAAGATGGACAAGGCCCGCCTGATGGGCTTCGACACCTATGCAGCATTCGTACTGGACGACCGCATGGCCAAGACTCCGGAGGCCGTCTACAAGCTTATGGACGAGGTTTGGCAGCCGTCCCTGGCCGCCGCCCGTGCCGAACTGGCCGATATCAAGGAGTTGGCCAAGGAAGACGGCATCGAGACTATTCTTCCCGCAGACTGGCGCTACTATGCCACCAAGGCCCGCGCTGCAAAATACTCTTACGACGAAAGTCAGATAATGGAGTATCTGCAGTACGACAATGTCCGCGACGGCATCTTCTATACTGCAAACAAACTCTTCGGCGTGAGCTTCAAGAGGGTGGAGGACATTCCCCTGCCGCATCCCGATGCCGAATGCTTCGAGTGTGTGGACGGCGACGGCACCAGCCGCGGCCTGCTCTATATCGACATGTTTGCCCGTCCCGGCGCCAAGAGCGGCGGTGCATGGTGCACCAGCTACCGCGAGCGTGAGGTAGCATCCGACGGCACAGTCCTGCCCGCCATCATGTCCATCGTGGGCAACTTTACCCGTCCCTCTGCCGACAAGCCTTCACTGCTTACGGTAGACGAGACCGAGACATTCTTCCACGAGTTCGGTCACGCGATTGCCGGCCTGCTGAGCGACGTCCGCTACACCGGCCTGTGCAATTTTGTCCGCGACTTCGTGGAGGTTCCTTCCCAACTCAACGAGCACTGGGCATTCGAACCCGAGGTACTCAACGTATATGCAAAGCACTATCAGACCGGCGAGGTAATCCCCATGGAGCTGATAGAGAAAATGCGCCAGTGCGGCAAGTACGGCGTCGGCTTTGCCCAGACCGAGCTTGTGGCCGCAATGTATCTGGATATGGATATGTACTCCATGAAGGAGATGCCGGAGAAGTTTGACCTGCTGGCTTATGAGCAGGAGTGCATGGACAAGCGCGGTCTCATCAGCGAGATTCTGCCCCGCTACCGCACTCCCTACTTCCTGCACATCTTCTCGCACGGTTACGACGCCGGCTACTACAGCTATCTGTGGGCCAATGTGTACGAGTACGATGCCTTTGAAGCTTTCAAGGAAACAGGTGACATCTTTAACCAGAAAGTGGCGTCCGATTATCGCTACAAGATCCTCTCCAAGGTAAATGAGGAGGATGCGATGACCCTGTACACCGATTTCCGTGGCTCTACACCATCCGCAGACCCGTTCCTTAAAGGCCGTGGCCTTAGATAGTGTTGATGAACATGATGAGGGTTTTGAGCCCGAAGGGCGATAGTAAGTCCCTCCCCCGAGGGGAGGGATTTAGGGTGGGGGTAACGTTATAACGAAATGCGATGACGCCAGTATGTCCTTTCTAGATAAAATCGCCCATTTCGTCATCGCAGTCAGCGATGCTGTCTGCGGCTATCCTTTTTTTACCCTGTTGGTGGGCGGCGGCCTCTTCTTCCTGTTCTACAGCGGCTTTGCACCGATTCGCCACTACGGCAAAGCGATTGCCGCGCTGCGCGTCAAGGAATCGGGCTCGGCCGGGCAGATAAGTTCTTTTGAGGCCCTCTCCACCGCCATCGCCGCCACTGTCGGTATGGGCAACATCGCCGGCGTGGCCATCGCCATCTCCATCGGTGGCGCCGGCACCATCTTCTGGATGTGGGTCAGCGCCCTGCTGGGTATGGCCACCAAGTTCTTCGAAGGAACCCTGGCGGTGATGTACAAGGGCAAGGATTCCAACGGCGAGGTGCAGGGCGGCCCAATGTACGTGATTACCAAGGGCCTTGGCGAAAAATGGAAGCCGCTGGCAGTGTTCTTTGCCGTCTCCGGCCTCTTCGGCACCCTGTGCACTATGCAGTCCAACCAGATCACGGAGGCGCTGACCACCACCTTCATCGCCCCGGAAAAAATAACCCTCACCACCCGTTTTATCACCGGCCTGATAATCACCGCACTGGTGGCGCTGGTGGCGCTTGGCGGCATCAAACGCATCGGCAAGGTGGCTTCGCGCCTGACGCCGTTCATGGTGGCGGCCTATTTCGTGCTTGTGCTATATATCCTGATAACCCACGCCAAAGCTGTGCCGGGAGTGTTCCGCGACATATTCGTGGGCGCCTTCACGCCGCGTGCGGCACTGGGCGGCGGCATCGCCAGCATCATTACGGTGGCCCTGACTGGCGTGCGGCGTGCGGTATTCGTCAACGAGGCTGGCGTCGGAACGGCATCCATGGTGCACGGTGCCTCGCGAAACAGCGAGCCTGTGCGTGAAGGTCTGGTGGCGATGATGGGCCCTTCAATCGACTCGGGCCTGGTTTGCACGCTTACTGCACTGGCGATATTGATCCAGAAGGATGTAATCCCCACCGCAGGAATGAGCTCCATGCAGGGCTTGCAGTTGGCGCTGAATTCATTTGCTGCGTCGGTACCCGTGGTGGGCCGTTACCTGCTGCTGGCCATCCTGCTCATATTCGCCTTCTCCACGATGTTCTCTTATTCTTATTACGGCACCAAATGCGCCAGCTGGCTCTTCGGCGCCGACAAGGGTAAATATTATATCTATTTTTATCTTTGCATGATAATTGTCGCGGCGGTGGTGCCGTTGCGGGCGGTTGTCGGCTTTGTGGACCTGACCTTTGCGCTGATGGCTTTCCCCAATATGATAGCGCTGCTGGCACTGGCCCCCAGGGCAAAGAAAGAGATGAAACGATATTTCAAAGAGTATAAAAGCAAGAAATAATGAATCTTGATGGATTTATTGCAGAGAAAGTCGCGTGCGCGATAGAATCATTATATGGAACCCAGGCTCCGGAAGGAGGTATCCAGCTTTCTCCCACACGCAAGGAATTTGAGGGTGACGTTACACTTGTGACTTTCCCTCTGCTGCGCATCAGCCGAAAGAGCCCCGAGGCCACTGCAGAAGAAATAGGTGCTTATCTGAAGGAGAACCTGCCGCAGATTGAGTCGTACAACGTGGTCAAGGGATTCTTGAACATTAAGATATCCCCGGCATACTGGTGCGACGTATTCGGCGAAATCGCCGCTGCGAAGGATTACGGCCAGGCTGCGCCCACCGGCCGCACGGTGATGGTGGAATTCTCTTCTCCCAACACCAACAAGCCGCTCCATCTGGGTCACATCCGCAACAATCTGCTGGGCTGGTCGGTATCCAGGCTGCTGGAGGCCGCCGGCAACAAGGTCATCAAGGTCAATCTGGTAAACGACCGCGGCATACACATCTGTAAATCGATGTATGCCTGGCTGATGCGAGGGAACGGAGCTACTCCGCAGAGCACCGGCATCAAGGGCGATCACCTGGTGGGCGACTACTATGTGGAGTTCAACAAGATGCTGACCGAGGAGACCGACGCCGCCCTTCGCGCCACCGGAATCGATCCCAAGGAGGCTACCGACAATCAGAAGGCAGAGGCTCAGCACAACACCGAGTGCCAAAAAGCTGCCCAGGCGATGCTGCTCCGCTGGGAACAGGGCGACCCCGAAGTCCGCGCCCTTTGGGCAAAGATGAACGGCTGGGTCTACGACGGATTCGACACCACATATAAGAATCTCGGAATCTCGTTCGACAAGATATACTACGAGTCGCAGACCTACCTGCTGGGCAAATCGCTGGTGGATGAAGGCCTTGCGAAAGGAATCTTTTACCGTCGCGAGGACGGCTCGGTATGGTGCGATTTGACCGCCGACGGCCTGGACGAGAAGCTGCTGCTTCGCGGCGACGGCACATCGGTATATATGACCCAGGATCTGGGCACCGCCTGCCGCCGTCACGAGGAATACGGCTTCGACGAGATGATATATGTGGTCGGCAACGAGCAGAACTACCACTTCCAGGTGCTCAAGCTCATCCTCGGCAAACTGGGCTTTGACTGGGCCGACGCCATCTATCATATGTCATACGGCATGGTGGAACTGCCGGAAGGTAAGATGAAGTCCCGCGAAGGGACCGTGGTGGATGCCGACGACCTCATAGAAAGGATGTACCAGACGGCGAAAGAGACATCTCTGGAGTCGGGCAAACTGGAGGATATGGACCCCGCCGAACAGGACAAGCTCTTTATGATGCTTGGCCTGGGCGCACTCAAATACTTCATCATCAAGGTCGACCCTCGCAAGACGATGCTGTTCGATCCGCGCGAATCCATCGATTTCAACGGCAATACAGGCCCGTTTATCCAATATACCCACGCCCGCATCAAGAGCGTGCTCCGCAAAGCTGCGGAACAGGGTATGACCCCCGAGGTGAACGGAAGCGAACTGCTGCCCAAGGAGATAGAACTGGTCAAGATAATGGCGGGCTTCCCCGACAAGGTGGTGGAGGCAGCTGCGGCCCATTCGCCCGCGCTGGTGGCCAACTACGCCTACAACCTGGCCAAGGAGTTCAACCAGTATTATCACGATGTATCCATCCTCCGCGAACCTGACAGCAAGGTGCGCGCTCAACGACTGCAGTTGATTGCCGTCATCGCCAAGGTTCTGGTCAAGGCTATGGACATACTGGGCATCCAGCTCCCCGAACGAATGTAAATAGTATAGATGCTGACGCCGTTTACCATACCCACAAGTAAGAAAGAGATGGAGGCGCTGGGATGGGACCAGGCCGACGTCATCTTGTTTACCGGGGATGCCTTCATAGACCATCCTTCGTTTGGTACGGCAGTCATAGCGCGTGTGCTGGAGAGCCGCGGCTACAGGGTGGCGGTAATCCCGCAGCCTAACTGGCGCGACGACCTGCGCGATTTCAAGAAATTGGGCCGGCCGCGCCTCTACTTTGGCGTTTCGTCCGGCG
>JAFZBQ010000048.1 GCA_017561665.1 Bacteroidales bacterium
CAAAATCAACATACAGAACTTCAAGAACATTGCCGAGGCCCACGTCGAGTTCTCGCCCAACCTGAACTGCATCAGCGGCGATAACGGCGAGGGCAAGACCAACCTTCTGGACGCGATTTTCTACCTCTCGATGACCAAGAGCTACTTCCGCCAGAGCGAGCAGTACACCCGCACGATAGGAGAAAAGACGATGGTCCTGAGCGGCGAATATACAATGAACGACGGCGTGGAGAATCTGGTGGCGGTGATGCTGGACGGCGAAGACAAGCAGGTACGTCTCAACAAGAAGAATTACACAAAATTCAGCGACCATATCGGGCAATTCCCCATAGTGATGATATCGCCCGCCGACACCTCGCTGATAAACGAAAGCGCGGAGGCGCGGCGCCGCTTCATGAACATGATGCTCAGCCAGACCGACCGTGAATACATGCGCGCCCTGCAGAGTTACAACAAGCTGCTGCTCTACCGCAACCGGCTGTTCAAGGAGAATAAGGTTGATTTTGACCTGATGGACACCATCACCGTCAAGATGGCCCCCTTCGGCACGTACATATATGATAAGCGCAAGGAACTGTGCGAACAGCTGCAGACCCTGGCGGCGGAATACTACCAGCGGCTGAGCGACGGTAAGGAGGCTATATCGCTTCAGTATCAGTCCGATTTGATGAAGGCGCCGCTTTCGGAGTTGATGGAAAAGAATCTGGAGCGCGATACCCTGCTGCGCTTCACCAGCGCCGGAGTGCAGAGGGACGAGATTGTCTTCAAGATGAACGACTGTCCCATAAAGAGTTGCGGTAGCCAGGGGCAGCAGAAGACCTTCGTACTGGCGGTCAAGCTGGCCCAGTTCGTGCTGATGCGCCGCCACTACGGCTTCCCGCCCATACTGCTGCTGGACGACGTCTTTGACAAACTGGATGCCGGCCGCGTAGAGTTCCTGCTCAAGACCGTGGCCAGCGAAGATTTCGGCCAGATATTCGTCACCGACTGCAACAAGGTCCGCCTGAAAAGCATCGTTGCCGGAATGGACGTCGATTCCAGAATGTACACCGTTAAAAAGGGCGTCTTCGCCCCCGACGAGTAGGAGATGGACCGCAAGAAAACCGCATCCTTCGGCGAGGCGCTGGAGCGCTTTCTTGCCGACACTCCGCTGGCCGACGGACTGCGCTACAGCCGCGTCTGCCAGGCGTGGAAAGATACCGTCGGAGAAACGGTGGACAAGTTCTGCTCAAGCTACAGATTCGAGGACGGAACACTCACCATAAGGCTCACTTCTTCGGTTCTGAGGATGCAGTTGGAGATGAGTCGGGAGACTATCCGCGAGCAATTGAACAATCGCCTCGGGTCGGATATGGTAAAGTCTCTTAAATTAAGATGAGAAACAAGATTGTTATAGACGCCGCCGTGCCCTATGTCAAGGGCGTCTTTGAGCCATATTTCAGGCAGGTTGAATACGCCCCCGGCGCATCCATCGACGGCGCTATGGTGGCCGACGCCGAGGCCCTGATTATCCGCACCCGGACCAAGTGCAACGCCGCACTTTTGGAGGGCTCGGCCGTCAAGGTCATCGCCACCGCGACCATCGGATATGACCATATCGACCGGGAGTGGTGTGAGGCCAACGGCATCGCCGCTTTCAACGCCCCCGGATGCAATGCCGACGGTGTGATGGAATACGTCTTTGCGGCGCTGAATGTCTTTGGCCGGAAACGGTCAATGGAAGGCCTGACGCTGGGTGTGATAGGAGTTGGGCAGGTGGGCCACCGTGTGGCCGATATGGGCCGTTTGCGGGGCTTTAAGGTGCTGGAAAACGACCCGCCGCTTCAGGCCGCCGGTACCGACCGGGACTTGGTGGATCTGGACACGCTTCTGGCCCAGAGTGACATCGTCACCATCCACATTCCGCTATGGCCCGAGAACCGCGATTTCGCCGACGCCGCCTTCTTTGAAAAGATGAAGCCCGGCGCCATATTCATCAACGCCTCGCGCGGTGGCATTGTAGATGAAGCTGCGCTGCTGGCGCGCCGCGACAAACTCTCCGGCCTGGCCATTGACGTATGGCAGGGCGAGCCGAACATCAATCTTGACCTGCTGGCCGCCGCCGACATCGCCACGCCGCACATCGCCGGCTACACGATAGTCGGTAAAATCAACGGCACGGTGGCCTCCGTGCGCAATGTCGCCCGCGTCCTGGACATAGAGCCGCTCAAAGATTTCAGCATCGAACATAACTACAAATCCTACGACATCGACGCTTACGACATTATGGCCGACGATGCCGCCCTGCGCCTCGACCCCGCCCGCTTCGAATCCCTCCGCACCGAATACCGCCTCCGCGGCTGATAATTATAGGGTATTCATCTTTTTTGATTATCTTCGCCGGTTGAAAAAGCGACCCGCGAAATGATTACCAACGCCGCCATAAAGGCATTCAGCCAGATAGAAACCCCGTTCTACTACTACGATATGGATCTGCTGCGCAGCACTTTGCACGAGTGCGCAAAGCAGGCCGGCCGCTACGGCTACAAGATTCACTACGCCATCAAGGCAAATGATGACCCGCGTATCGTGGAAGAAGTCCGCAAAGTGGGCTTCGGTTTGGACTGCGTCAGCGGCGGCGAGGTGAAGATGGCGCTGGAGGCGGGTTTCGCACCGGCCGACATCGTATTCGCCGGGGTCGGCAAGACCAACTGGGAAATCAAACTAGCGCTGGAGAATAGCATCGGCTGCTTCAATGTCGAGTCGATTCCGGAACTGGAAGTCATAGACGCCATCGCCGGTAATCTGGGCACTACTGCGCAGGTGTGCATCCGCGTCAATCCCGATATCGACGCCCACACCCACCGCTACATCACCACCGGTCTGGAAGAGAACAAGTTCGGCATCAGCGCCTGGGCTTTTGACGAGTTGGTTGCTGCGCTGAAGGCGTCGAAAAATGTCCACCTGAAGGGCCTGCACCTGCACATCGGCTCGCAAATCACCATCATGGATCCTTTCGCGCTGGAGTGCAAGCGGGCGCTTGGCATAGTGGCAAGATTCCGCGAGGCCGGCTTCGAAATCACCGACCTCAATCTGGGCGGTGGCCTCGGAGTGGACTACGAAGAGCCGGCCGCAAATCCTATGGCGCCTTTCGAGGATTGGTTCGGCACAGTCGCCGCCAACCTGCCGGTGGCAGAAGGGCAGACCGTCCACTTTGAGCCGGGACGCGCCCTGGTGGCACAGTGCGGATACCTCATCTCCCGCGTGGTCTTCGTCAAGAAGGGTAAGGACCGCAAATTTGTGATACTCGATGCCGGTATGAACGACCTCATCAGGCCAGCTCTCTACGGCGCCCGCCATCACGTAGAGAACCTCACCTCCCGCGGCGGAAAGCTGCGCTACGACGTCGTTGGACCCATCTGCGAAAGCTCCGACACCTGGGGCGAGGGGCTGCTGCTGCCCGCCACCAGCCGCGATGACATCTTCGCCATCGCCACCGCCGGCGCATACGGCCAGGTCATGTCGATGCGCTACAACCAGCGACCCTTCGCGAAGGCATACTACTCAGACGAGATACTGAAGAAATAGTTTAATAATTGATAATTTATGTAGAATATAAATGCTTCTTAAGAGTGTCCGACAGTGCTTAATAATCGCCTGCAGGCGATAGCGGAAGCCGAGTAGGGTGGCCTGTGCGATAGCAAGGCTGGAGCGGCGGGGTTTGGGGCGGAGCCCCAGTATTACAGGCACGGGAGGGGCCCATCCGTACGGATGGGAGGGATAGGATGCGCAGCATCCGTAGTCCGGAGAAGCATGATTATTCGAAATGAAATATCAGTAAGATAGAATTAGAATAACGATATGTTCGAAAACCTAACAGATAGACTAGAACGCTCATTTAAACTCATCAAGGGTCAAGGCAAAATCACGGAAGTCAACATCTCCGAGACCCTGAAGGAGGTGCGCCGCGCCCTGCTCGACGCCGACGTCAGCTACAAGACCGCCAAGACCTTTTGCGACACAGTCAAGCAGAAAGCCCTGGGCCAGAACATCCTGATTGCCGTCAAGCCGGAGCAGATGATGGTCAAGATCGTCCACGACGAACTTGCCGAACTGATGGGCAGCGAGCACAGCGAACTCAATGTCAAAGGCAACCCCGGAATAGTACTGGTGGCCGGTTTGAACGGTTCCGGTAAGACCACCTTCACCGGCAAGCTGGCGCTTCACCTGAAGAGCAAGAAGGGAATGAAGGTACTGGTGGCAGCCTGCGACACCTTCCGCCCCGCCGCAATTGAGCAGTTAAAGACCCTCTGCGGCCAGATTCAGGTGGAATGCTACAGCGAAGACGGAGTTGAAGACCCGATCCAGATAGCCCAGAACGCCATCTCCAAGGCCCGCCGCGAAGGCTACAGCGTGGTCGTAATCGATACCGCCGGCCGTCTGGCAGTGGACGAGGAGCTGATGAACGAAATATCGGCCCTGCACCAGGCCGTCAAACCCACCGAAACCCTCTTCGTAGTGGATGCAATGACCGGCCAGGACGCCGTGGAGACCGCCAAGGCTTTCAACGACCGCCTGGACTTTGACGGAGTCGTACTGACCAAGATGGACGGCGACACCCGCGGCGGTGCTGCCCTTTCCATTAAGGCTGTGGTCAACAAGCCCATCAAATTCATCAGCAACGGCGAAAAGATGGAGGCGCTGGACATTTTCTACCCCAAACGCATTGCCGACCGAATCCTGGGTATGGGCGACGTCGTTTCCCTGGTAGAAAAGGCACAGGAGCAGTTCGACGAAGAACAGGCCCGCCGCCTGCATAAGAAACTGGCCAAGAACCAGTTCACCCTCTGGGACTTCTATCAGCAGATACAGCAGATTAAGAAGATGGGCAACATCAAGGACTTGGCAAGCATGCTGCCGGGCGTGGGCAAGGCCCTCAGGGACGTCGACATAGACAACGACTCCTTCAAGAGCCTGGAGGCGATGATTCTCTCTATGACGCCGTACGAGCGCGAAAATCCCGACCTGATAAACGGCAGCCGCCGCAGGCGTATCGCCGAAGGCAGCGGCACCACCGTGGTCGAGGTCAACCGCCTTCTCAAGCAGTTCGAGGGGACCCGCAAGGTGATGAAGAACTTTGCAGGCGGCAGCAACGTCGCCGCGAACATGATGCGTAAACACAGATAGTTATGATACTTCTCGACGGAAAAGCAACAGCCGCTGCCATCAAGGCACAGATTGCGGCAGAGGTAGAAAAAATCGTGGCCGCTGGAGGCAAAAGGCCGCACCTTACCGCCATTCTGGTGGGAGAGGACGGCGCCAGCAAGACCTACGTCGCCAATAAGGAGAAAGC
>JAFZBQ010000049.1 GCA_017561665.1 Bacteroidales bacterium
AGCAGCATCAAGGGTACCGTCGGGCCTACCATTACGCTCTACGAAATCACGCCGGCTCCTGGCGTCAAAATCAGCCGCATCAAGAACCTTGAGGAGGACATCGCCCTCAGCCTGAAAGCACTGGGCATCCGCATCATTGCCCCCATGCCCGGACGTGGAACGATTGGCATCGAAGTGCCCAACCGCAACGCACAGACCGTTTCGATGTACTCTGTGCTTGCCAGCAAGAAGTTCCAAGACTGCGACTACGCCCTACCCGTCGCCATCGGCAAAACCATCACCAACGAGGTCTTCACCTTCGATCTTGCCAAGGCGCCCCACCTGCTTGTGGCGGGTGCTACGGGACAGGGTAAGTCCGTCGGCCTCAACGCCATCATCACCTCGCTGCTCTTCAAGAAGCACCCCGCCGAGCTAAAGCTGGTGCTCGTCGACCCGAAAAAGGTGGAGCTCAGCATCTACAACACCATCGACCACCACTTCCTGGCCAAACTGGAGGACGAGGAAGAAGCTATCATCACCGACGTGGACAAAGTTGTCCGCACGCTCAAATCGCTCTGCAAGGAGATGGACGACCGTTACGACCTACTGAAGGCTGCCGGTGTGCGTGGCATCAAGGACTATAACGAGAAATTCAAGAACCGCCAGCTCAATCCCAAGCAGGGACATCGCTACCTCCCCTACATCGTAGTGGTGATTGACGAATACGGCGACCTTATCATGACCGCAGGCAAAGCCGTCGAACTGCCCATCTGCCGCATCGCCCAGCTGGCACGTGCCGTCGGCATGCACATGATTATCGCCACGCAGCGTCCTACGGCCAACATCATTACGGGTACCATCAAGGCCAACTTCCCCACCCGTATCGCTTTCAAGGTAATGTCGCCCATCGACTCGCGCGTCATCCTCGAGCGTACTGGAGCCAACAACCTTGTCGGACGCGGCGACATGCTCTACCTTGGCACCGGCGACCCCGTTCGTATCCAGTGTGCTTTTGTCGATACACCAGAAGTGGAGCGTATCGGGGAGTTTATCCACAAGCAGCAAGCCTATCCGATGGTATTCCCGCTGCCTGAAGTAGTTGAGGAAAGCGAAGGCGGCCCTGCCGACGATTTCGATGCCGGACATCTCGACCCGCTCTTCGAAGAAGCAGCCCAGCTGGTTGTCAGCCGTCAGCAAGGTTCCACCAGCACCATCCAACGCCAGTTCGCTATCGGCTACAACCGCGCCGGACGCATCATGGACCAGCTGGAGCAAGCTGGTATCGTCGGCCCTGCTCAAGGCAGCAAGCCACGCCAGGTGCTCTGCCAAGATATCCTTGAACTTGAAAGCAAGATTGCCAACTTGAAAGAATAATTGACATTAAAAAAACTCACAATTAATAAAAGAAGAATATGAAAAAGCTCATTATTGCATCTGCAGTACTCTTCCTGAGTATAACCTCTTTTGCCCAAAGCGACAACGAAACCACAGCGCTTCTTGAAAAAGCTATTGCCCAATTTGAGAAAGGCGGAGTGGAACTGAAAGGTGTTGTCCACTATGGCGACGGCGCATTTGCCCTCACCCTTAAGATGGATCACGAACGTTTCAATGCGAAAGTGGCTGACTTCGCTCTCTGGTTCGACAACAAGACCCAGTGGTTCCTGCGCTCGGGCGAGATATACATCTCCGAACCTTCAGACCAAGAGCAGATGGCCATGAACCCCTACCTGCTCATGAAGAATGCCAAAGAGTACTTCAACATCCGCAGCATTGAAGGCAAGCAGCTCCCCAAAGGTGCTGTTGCTGGCTTACTGGTCACGTCCCGCAACTATTCAGAACTGGAAAATGCCAAGTTCTACTTTGACAAAGACAGCCGTCCCATCTCCCTGCAAGCCACGTTACAAGGAGGCCAATATGCCGAGGTTGAATTCACCTCCTTTAAAAATGGACTAAAGTACGAGGACAGCGAGTTTGTCTGCAACACCAAGGACTACGATGCCGAAATCATTGACATGCGCTAATATGGAAAAGACGAAATGCCTTATCATTGGCTCCGGCCCTGCCGGATATACTGCAGCCATCTATACAGGGCGGGCAAATATCCCCACCCTACTCTACGAAGGCCTTCAGCCTGGCGGCCAGCTCACCACGACTACAGAAGTGGAGAACTTCCCCGGCTATCCTGAGGGAGTCGATGGCACGCAGATGATGGACGACCTGCGGCGTCAAGCACTCCGCTTCGGCTGCGAGATACGCAGCGGCATGGCTGTGCAAGCAGACTTGTCCGCAGCGCCCTACCACGTCACCATCGAGGACGGCACGGTCATCGAGGCCGACACCATCATTATCGCTACCGGTGCCACGGCTAAATACCTTGGACTGGAGGACGAAAAGAAATATGCCGGCATGGGTGTCAGCGCCTGCGCCACCTGCGATGGATTCTTCTATCGCCGCAAGACCGTTGCCGTAGTGGGCGGCGGCGACACGGCCTGCGAAGAGGCCACCTATCTGGCGGGATTGGCAGCCAAAGTCTATCTCGTCGTGCGCAAGAACTACCTTCGCGCCTCGGAAATCATGCAGAAACGCGTGTTCGACAATCCGAAAATTGAAGTTCTCTTCGAACATAATGTCGAAGGGCTCTTTGGCACGGACGGCGTAGAGGGTGCCCATCTGGTCAAACGCCTTGGCCAGCCCGACGAGACCCACTACGACCTCGCCATCGACGGCCTGTTCCTTGCCATCGGGCATCGCCCCAACAGCGACATCTTCCGTCCCTATGTCCAGACAGACGAAACGGGCTATATCCTTACCGAAGCAGGCACACCACGCACGGGCATACCGGGCGTTTTTGCTGCAGGCGACGTCTGTGACCCGCACTACCGCCAAGCCATCATTGCTGCTGGAAGCGGCGCCAAAGCCGGACTTGAGGTTGACCGTTACCTTTCCGCAAAAGGACTGAAATAAAAAACGACGTCCTTTGAATCTTTTTAGGAAGTTTTTACGTCTAACATTGGATTCTATAAACATTATTTAAATACGATTAAAAAATGAAGAAATTATTTTTGGTTGCAGCCCTTTTCTTTGGGTTTGCAGTGAGTGTCTCAGCGCAAGGTCAAATGCCTCCTATTCCCGTTGACCCGCAAGTGCGTATCGGTCACCTTGACAACGGATTGACCTACTACATCCGTCACAACGAGGAGCCCAAGAA
>JAFZBQ010000050.1 GCA_017561665.1 Bacteroidales bacterium
CACCTTTTCCTGGGCTTTTGCACGTTTTGTGGTGATCATAATCACGCCGTTGGCGCCCCGGGCACCGTAGAGCGCGCCGGCAGAAGCGTCTTTCAGTATGGTGAGAGACTCGATGTCGGAAGGGCTGATGGAGTTCAAATCGCCGTCGAAAGGCATCCCGTCTACAACCAGCAGCGGGGAACTGGAGGCGTTTATGGAGCCATAGCCCCTGATCATTATGCCAGCGCCGCTGCCGGGCTGACCCGAGCCGGATGTGGCCATAACGCCGGCGACCTTGCCGTCGATAGATTTTGTGACCTGGGTGACTGGCCGCTCTGCCATATCGTCGGCAGAAACCACCTCCGCACTTCCGGTAAATGACGACTTGCGGCTGGTGCCGTAGGCCACTACGAAGGCCTCGTCCAGCATCTCTTCGTCTATCTGCAGAACTATGTCAAGATTGCTGTCGCTGCCTACCGCCACACGGCGGGTTTTGAGCCCTACGAAACTCACTTCAAGCACATCTCCTTCAGATGCCTTGAGGGAGTAGAAGCCATCGGAATCGGTAATGGAATATGCGCCGCTGGCGGTGTTTACCACGCCGGCACCGGCCACACTCTCTCCCAAATTATCAGACACCCGGCCCTGGATGTTGTTTTGAGCCAAGGCCGGGATGGTCTGAATAATAAAAAATATTGCTAGTAGTTGTAGTCTTTTACGCATCTTATACTGCTTCCGTAAACTCTATTCAAGCCCGTTTCGCTTGCGGGATTGCCATAGGCGAACAACTCTACCATAGCGTATTTGTTCTGCGGTTCCGGAGTCCAGTACTGGCATCCACCGCCTGTGCTGCTCTGGCTGCCGTCCGCATTGCTTCTTTTCCCGGACAAGGGGAAGAAATACTTGATACCCTTCTCGGAATCGTTGTAGTAGAAGCCGGCGTCGGTGCCGCCGTCCCTTATGTCGTCCCAATACCAGGGGTAAGTATTGTCGTAAGGGCTGGAATCGTTCAAATTGCCGGATTTCTTATAAAGCTTACGGAACGTCCAGGCAGCGGAGGGGGATACCCGCCACCCTTCGGGGCAGGGGTCGTATTTGGTCTTGTACTTTGATACAAAACCCCAGAGATCAGTGTCCTGATCTGCTGCAACGGCAGTCAGCCAGTCGGAGAACGTAGAACCTGCAGGACCGCCGTCTTTAGGAACGAGGAATGCATCGGGGTTCTGTATTGCAAGGTCGATGTTCTGGTCGCCGCTTTTCATTGCAGACCAATCGTATTCGAGTATCCTGTCGGGAATGACATTGCCGTCGATGTCGTATTTGTTTATCAGGACATCCTCTTCAATGCCCCTTGCTCCCACGAAAGGATCCTTGCGGCCCCACTGGTACAGCAGGCCGAAGCAGTCGGCGTTGCCGGCTTTCTCGCTGCGTGCGCCAAGGTTGCGGTCCATCATTGTGTAGGTGACGCCCGTGGTCTGGTTGGTAAATACCAGTGGTGCGGCGTCGGGATCATAGTCAGTAACCCAGAGATGCCAGCTCCAGACAATCTTGGTGCCCTGCACTGCTGCAACCACGGCATTGCCGGAAGCGTTGTTGGTCTGGACGACAATGACGCCCTCTTCGCCGCTGCCGGCTACCGATTTGACCAGACTGCGGGTATCCTGCCAAAGCAGCACCGCATAGTCGAACTCCAGAGGCTCGGCGGAGCCGCCCTTGACCTTGGCATTGATGGCTTTGGTCTGTCCGGGAGCGACAATAAAGCAGTTGGCTGCACCGGAAGTCTCCTGCACACCGACAATCTCAAGTGTCTTTGATATCTGGCTGGAGCGTGAGAAGTTGTCTTCTGCCTTTAGCGATATGTCTACCGATGAGGTGAGCGAAGAAGCCGTTACAGTCACATAACCTTCGTTTTTGCTTGTCATAGTGACAGCCGCCGAATAGCCGGAAGAAACTGTGACGGACGGCGTAGAAAGCACCACTGCATCGGGTTCTATTCCGGTGATGGTGAAGAACACTTTGAACGAGCCGCCGTTTTTGAGAGCCACCGACTTCATATCGCTGAGCCAAATCGCCTCGAACGGTTCCGAAGCGGATACTTTGACCGGCACGGTGTTCTCCGTGCTGCGGGAATTGGCCTTGTCTTCTGCCGACAGGGTTACTTTGATGCTCCCGGCCGAAGGCATTACGGAGGGTGCCGTAAACTTGATGTTGCCCGCATAGCTGGCATCGTTGCTTACCTTGAGTTCGACAAGGTCATTGTCGGCCTTCACGCCCAGAGTAAGGCTCTTACCCTCTACACCGGCAATTGAGAAGGGGATGGATATGGTCTCTCCTGCCTCGGCTGCATATTCATCCGCGCCGAAATAAATCTGGAGGTCGCTCAGCGTGGGGCCGGTGGGGTTGTCGGGCCCGTCTGGGCCGTCGGAGCCATTACATCCCGCAGCGATGAGTGCAACTGCAGTGATTGAAAATAATAATGATCTGAAAGTCATTCTATTTCCCCTTTACTCTTTGATGCAACGGACAGGCAATGTATAACCCATAGGCTGGCCGGCGGGAGCAGCGCTGTTCGGGGTCCCCTTGAAACAAGTGGCCCTGAAGTTGCCTACCTGCATATCGGCAGTCCAGAAATATGCTGTCGGGAAGGTGTTTTCCCCGTTGTAGAATGCTTCGAATTTAACGGAGTTATTGTAGTCACCTTCGGCGGGAAGGAAGGTGCTTCCGTTATCGTTGGAGAATTTCCATCCGATGAAATTCTTGTTTACAGCCTCGCCGTCGTATTGCTTTTCTTGCGTGGTATTTGCTGCCTTGAATGCATCTGCGGCTGCGAAAGAGGGAACTTTGTAACCTTCCGGGCAG
>JAFZBQ010000006.1 GCA_017561665.1 Bacteroidales bacterium
CCTGGCGGGCTTCGTCCCATTCGCTCACGAAAATGTCATAGCCGCCCATGCCGTAAAGGCCCTTGGAAGAGAAGTACATCCTCTTCCCGTCCTCACTGATTACCGGATATAGCTCGTCGTCGGCAGAGTTTACGCCGCTGCCCATATCGGTCAGCGGGCTCCATTTGCCGTCTTCGGTGCGGGTAGACCAGCTAAGGTCATACGTGCCCCAGGTGCTTCTGGTGGGGATCACGACCGCGTTCATATCCTCGGTGTAGAGGAAGGCTTCCCCGTCGGGCCCCCTTTTCCACGATTTGTCGGGGAAATGGCTGTAATAGAGGAAGAAACGGTTGCGGGGCACGGTGATGCTTTGCAGCACGGTGGGCCTGGAGGCGTAGCGGAGCATGTTGAGACCGTTGTCGCACCAGGTTATCTTCTCCGAAAGGACCATCCGCTCCGTGGAATCCTGAGTGCGTTCCAGGGCGCGGGCATAGTCGTGCTTGGCCTCCTCGAAGTTATAACTGCCCAAAGCCTTGTCGCCGCTGGTGGTCAGCGCTTTGGCGCCCTGCCCCGCTGCGGGAAGGGCAAAAAACGGCAGCAACGCGGCTACAAGAATGAGTTTGAATATATGTTTCATCTCTTTTTCCATGAAGAAAGCAAAAACAAAAATACGAAATACTTCACATATTGAGAAAAAATACTAATTTTGCAGACTATTTTTCGCGAAATATCAAAAAATTAATAAGCAATAATTATGCAAAGTAAAGGAGCCATTCGTTTAGTGGCAATTCTCATCGCCCTGGCCTGCGCATTCCAGCTGTCCTTTACGCTGGTCACCGCACTCCAGGAGCGCAAAGCCGCAAAATATGCGCAGAAAGCAGTAGAGTTGGAGCAGACAAAGCCTGAGTTCCAGGCAGTTTCGGAGCTCAACCGTGCGTTTTATCTCGATAGCATAAGCACCGCGGCCAACAACAAGTACATCGACTCCATATCCACCGAGAAAGTTTATCTCGGCTACACATACAAGGATGTAAAGGAGAAAGAGATCAACCTGGGTCTGGACCTCAAGGGCGGTATGAACGTAACCCTTCAGTTGGACCTGGCCGAGCTGGTGCGCAACTGCGCCCGCGAAAAGACCACGGAAGAGTTCAACAAGGCTCTCTCGCTGGCCCGTCAGCGCGCAGAAGAGACCCACACCGACTTCATCACCCTCTTCGAAGAGGCGTGGAAGGAGGTTGCCGGCGATCAGCGCCTCTCGTTCGATATCGACCTGGACAAGTTCAGCAGCGATGTAAAGAACAAATCCAAAGTCACCAACGAAGAGATCATCGACCTTCTCCGCAAAGAGGCAGAGGGCGCAATCAACAACTCCTACACCGTAGTTGAGCGCCGTGTCAACCAGTTTGGTGTGGCACAGCCCAACATCCAGAAGATAGCCCGTACCGGCCGTATCCTCGTGGAGCTCCCCGGTGTCAAGGAGCCTGAGCGCGTGCGCAAGCTCCTCCAGGGAACCGCAGCGCTGGAATTCTGGACCACCTATACATCTTCTGAGATCATGCCTTTCCTGCAGGAGGTCAACCGTGACGAGGCCGCCAAGCTGGCAGCCACCGAGCCCGCAGCAGAAGAGGCTGTGGCAGAGGCAGAAGCAGAGGCTCCCGCAGTTGAGGAAACACCCGCAGTAGAGGACAGCCTGTTGACAAATATCGCAGAGGCTCAGGCCGACCAGGCTCAGAACGAGCAGATGGAAGCCTATAAAAAAGCCAATCCCCTCTTTGGTCGTCTGCAGCAGATGGGCGGCAACAATGCCTGCCTGGGTCTGATTCACTATCGCGACACCGCAGAGGTTATGCGCATGCTCCGCACCACCAGCGTGGAATTCCCCAACGACTTCGTTCCCGCCCTCACCTTCAAGCCCAGCAGCTACGTGGACAACGGCCAGTATTTCGAACTGGTTGCCCTCAAGAGCAGCGCCGGCAAGGGCGCAGCCCTGGACGGCGGCGTGATTACCTCCGCACGTGTAAACTACAGCCAGATTTCCGGTGCAGCAGAGGTCAGCATGACCATGAACACCACCGGCAGCTCCCGCTGGGAGGTTATCACAGAGCAGAACATCGGCAAGCAGATCGCCATCGTGATGGACGGTCTGGTTTACTCATATCCTAATGTACAGAACAAGATCAGCGGCGGTAGCAGCCAGATCACCGGCAACTTCACACAGGAAGAGGCCGACGACCTTGCAACCGTGCTCAAGAGCGGTAAGCTCAGCACCCCCGCCCGCATCGTTCAGGAGCAGGTTGTAGGTCCTTCCCTCGGTAGCCAGTCTATCAAGAGCGGTATGATTTCGTTTGCAATCGCCTTCCTGCTCGTGCTCCTCTACATGCTTCTGTGGTATCGCCGTGCAGGTTGGGCAGCCGACATCGCCCTGCTCTGCAACGTGCTGTTCCTGTTCGGCGCGCTGGTATCCTTCGGCGCCGTCCTCACCCTTCCCGGTATCGCCGGTCTGGTGTTGACAATGGGTATGGCTGTCGATGCCAACGTCATCATTTACGAGCGTGTCAAAGAAGAGCTGCGTAACGGCAAGTCCCTGCGCCTGGCAATCAGCGACGGTTACAAGAACGCATACTCCGCTATCATCGACGGTCAGCTGACCACCTTGATTACCGGTGTCATCCTGTTCTTCTTCGGTTCCGGCCCCGTCAAGGGTTTTGCAGCCGTGCTGGTTATCGGTATCATTACTTCCGTATTCACCTCCATCTTTATCCCTCGTCTGATTTTCGAGGCAAGACTGGCCCGCAACAAAGACATCACCTTCGATTCTCCCGCGACCCGCAACTTCCTCAAGAATACCCATATCGACTTCATCAAGCTGCGTAAGGTATCCTACATCATTTCCGGTATCCTTATCGCAATAGCGCTGATCAGCATCTTCACCAAGGGCTTCAGCTACGGTGTAGACTTCAGCGGTGGTCGTACCTATGTAGTCCGTTTTGACCAGCCGACCACAGCAGAGCAGGTTCGTGCCGCTACATTCGAAGAGTTTGGCGAGGCAGCCGAGGTTAAGCAGTTCGGCGGTGCATCCCAGATGCGTATCACCACAAAATATAAAGTAAACGACCGCAGCCAGGAGACTGACAAGGAGATTGAGGGTAAGATCTACAATGCTTTGAAGGGCTTCTTCGTAAACCAGATGAGCCAGGAAGAGTTCACCTCTACACTCAACAACCCCAACGGTATCATCTCCTCCGACCGCGTGGATGCATCCATCGCGAGCGAGATGCAGCGCGATGCAGTCATCGCCGTTATCCTGGCGCTGATAGCCATCTTCGCATACATCGCCATCAGGTTCACCAACTGGACCTGGGGTGTCGGCGGTGTGGCTTCCCTGGTACACAACGCCATCATCATGATCGGCTTCTTCTCGCTCTTCAGCGGAATCCTGCCGTTCACCCTGGACGTTGACCAGACCTTCATCGCGGCCATTTTGACCATCATCGGTTACTCCATCAACGATAACGTGGTGATCTTTGACCGTATCCGCGAGTACAAGACACTCTATCCCAAGCGTGCTCTCAAGGATAACATCAACGACGCCGTCAACGCAACGTTGAGCCGTACCTTGAACACCTCAATCACCACCCTGATCGTGTTGCTCGCCATCGCAATCTTCGGCGGCGAAAGTATCCGCGGTTTCGCAGTGGCCCTGACCCTCGGTGTGATTGTCGGTACCTACGCTTCCATCTTCATCGGTACTCCTATCATGTACGACCTCAACCGTCGTCGCGAGGAGAAGGCTGCCGAGAAGGTGACCAAGAAGTAAGGGATTTTTCCTGTAGTAAAAAGGCTGACCTTCGGGCCAGCCTTTTTGTTATGGCACGGGATCATACCCGCTGCCGCCCCAGGGATTGCAGCGGAGTATGCGCTTGAGGCCGAGCCAGCCGCCGCGCAGGATGCCGTACTTTTCTATGGCTTCGTAAGTGTAGGTGCTGCAGGTCGGGGTAAAGCGGCAACTGCCGCCCATAAAGGGCGATAAAAGCAACTTATAGCCCTTGATAAGCATCAGGAAGGGCCAGTTGACAATGCGTCTCAATTTACGGTGGAACGGCCGCAGGGTATCGGTGGCGCCTCTCATTTTGAAGCGCTTTTAGAGAGAATCTCCCGCACCGCGGCTTCAATCACGGAATATTCGCAAATGTCCTTTGCGATGTATACAAACAGATAATCGCCGCAGAAACCGTTAAGGCAATCGGCCTGATTGAGGCGGATGGCCTCGCGCATGCGACGCTTGAGCAGATTGCGCTTTACAGCCCTTTTGAAGGACTTTTTAGGCACCGATACGGCATAACGGCTCACGGCCTCACCGCCCGGCAAATAATAGCCCTTGATTGGAAATTTGAACAGCGGCGTACCCTTTAACGTGAGGGATGCGATGGTTTCGCGCTGCCTGAGACGCTGCTCTTTTGGAAAGGAGTAAGTCATAGGCATATACGAAAGGGTTTCAGTGCTGATAAAAAGGGTATACTACAGCTTGCTGCAGTACAACGAGAGGGCCTGTGCAATGGAGGGAGCCTCTGGCGTAGGAGCCATGATATCGACCTTCAAACCGGCCTTTTCAGCCGTCTTGGCGGTATTGACGCCGTAGGTGGCCAGCACCAGGTCGCCCTGCTTGAAATCGGGGTAATTCTCCAGCAGCGAGCGGACGTCGCACGGGCTGTAGAACACCAGGGTGCTGTAGGAAGACAGGTCCAGATGCTTTATGTCGCTTACCACGGTATTCATGAACACGGCGCTGCCGTATTTGAAACCGGCACTCTCGAAAGCCTTGGCCATGTCGGGGCGCAGGCTGTCGGTACAGGCAATCAGGAACTTCTCGTTTTTATGCTTGGTGCCGATTGCGTCCACGATGGAGAGGGGCTTGCCGTCGCCGAAGAATATCTTGCGCTTGCGGTAAACGATGTATTTCTGGAGATAGAGGGCTATCTGCTGATTCTGGCAGAAGTACTTCATGTCCTCCGGCACAGTCACGCGGGTCTCTTCGCAGATGTGGAAGAAAGAGTCGATGACGCTGCGGGAGGTGAAAACGATAGCGGAGTAGTCCAGAATGTTTACATGCTGCCCCCTGAAACTGCGTGTAGAAACAGGTTTTACAGTGAAAAACGGGCAGAAGTCGAACGAGAGATGATACTTGGTCTCAAGTTCTGCGTATGGCGAATTGTTCTTGGGAGCAGGCTGTGCAACCAGAATTTTCTTTCCTCTAATATCAATCATATCCTAGTCAGTGCGCAAATCAAAAGCGCTAGTGGTAGAATTTCGAGCGTGCAAAGGTACAAAAACCAAAACAATATTGAGCAACTATTTTCTGCAAAAATCTTGAAACTCCTGACAGACAGCAGAATAAACAGCAAAAAAAGAGCAACTGCAAGGATGATTGTACTGGCTGCGGAGGGAATATCAAAGGGGAGACGCCCCGCCAGAAGCACCAGCAGCGCCACTGTGGTGAACACGATGGCATAGATGCGGTCACAAATCTGCAGCGTGCGCATCATTTCAGGACATCGCTTGAGCCACCCGGCCAGCAGGAAAAGGCCGATGTGGACCAGCACAAATCCCGCTATCGCCGCCAGGATGAACACGAAGTTGAGTTTGGAAATGTTCATGAAATATAGGCAGAGCGATAGCAGCGGCAGGCACAGCAGCGCGGTGTTGTTGATGGCGTAGGTCAGGTTCTTGTTGGCCAGCGTATCCTCCAGGGCAAGCCGGTTGAACAGCGCCTTCCAGGAGATGACGATGGCGATGAAAGAGTTTTCTACGAATATCAGGAAGTAGAGCAGGCAGATCAGCAGGGCGTAGGTGGTAAGGGCGGGATGGCTCTCCATTACGGCAGAGGGGAAATTGTCGCCGATGACCGTCATCAGCGAACTCGACTGCCAGCAGTCGCTACCTATTGCCTGCAGAAATGTGAACATCTTGATGAGTTAATTGCCCCGCTTTGCGTTATAGCCTGCCGCCGAGAGAATTTCCACCACCCTGTCGCGGAAGTCGCCCTGGATCAGGATTTCTCCCTCCTTGGCACTGCCGCCCACGCCGCATTTTGTCTTGAGCGTCTTGGCCAGCGCCGCCAGGTCGTCGGCCTTGCCCACAAAACCGCGCACCACGGTGACCTGCTTGCCGCCGCGGTTACGGCGGTCGATGGCCACAATCAGCTTCTGGCGCGAAGGCTCCAGGGTCTCCGGCTCCTGGTCGAGGTCGGCGGCGGTGACATATTTGAAGTTGGGATCGGTGGAATACACGACGCCCAACCTGTCTTTCCAATCGTTGTTTGCCATGGTCGCAGCAATTATCAGCCGCAAAGTTAAAAACAATTGCTAAATTTGTGGGATTATACGCTTATTCGATATGGAGAAAAAATTGTTCGACAAGATCAAGAATATCACCGCGATGGTGATTCTTGCAATCTCGTCTTTCGTATATCTGTCCACGATAGAACCGACGGCCAGTTTCTGGGACTGCGGCGAATTCATAGCATCTTCTTATAAACTGGAGGTGGGCCACCCCCCGGGAAACCCCATGTTCCAGCTTATCGCCCGCTTTTTCACCATCTTTACCACCAGCGAACACGCCGCTGCGGCGGTGAACAGCTGCAGCGCGATGTGCTCTGCATTCACCATCTTCTTCCTGTTCCTGACCATCGTCCATTTCGGCCGCCGTATCCTTGAAAAACGGGGCAAGGCACTCACCACCGGCAATGCGATAGCGGTTCTGGGAGCCGGGGCGGCAGGGGCGCTGGCCTACTGTTTCTCCGACACGTTCTGGTTCTCTGCCGTGGAGGGCGAGGTATACGCCATGTCGAGCCTTGTCACCGCCGTCGTCTTCTGGGCCATCCTCAAATGGGAAGAACATTACGGAGAGCCCTACAATGACCGCTGGATAGTGTTCATCGCCCTGCTGCTGGGCCTCTCGATAGGTATCCACCTGCTCTGTCTGCTGGTGATTCCGGTCATCGTGTTCATTGTTTACTACCGCAGCCACGAATCGGATAAGATGACTTTCTGGAAGGGATTCCTGGTGCTGGCGCTTTCGGGCCTGGTGCTGGCGCTTATCCTCTTCCTCATTATTCCCTATGTGCCCAAAATGATTGCGGCAGTGGACCGCTGGTGCGTCAACGGCCTCGGAGCTCCGTTCAACCTTGGAGCCGCCATCCTGTGCCTGCTGATATTCGCCGCCTGCTTTGCGCTGCTGGCGGTGCTGCGCCGCAAGGGCAAAGCCACCGCACACACCGCGCTGCTCTGCCTGACCAGTATCCTGATAGGTTATTCTGTATTCGCGGTGATAGTGATCCGCGCCAATGCCAATCCTCCCACAAACGAGTATTCGCCCGACAACCTCTACACGCTGGTGCGCTATATCAACCGCGAGCAGTACGGCAGCAAGCCGGTTGTTTACGGAGAGAGCTATAAATCTGTCTACGACATAAAGGAGGGGACTTACTGGACCCAGTTGGACGGCCGCTACTACAAGACCGCCAAGCCTCTGGCCGCCGACTACCCGGCCGGCGCAAAGATGCTGTTCCCCCGCATGTGGAGCACCCAGAGTCCGGCTCACGAGCAGTTCTACGACGCCTACACCAACGGAGATTTCAAGGTTAAGACAATCCGTATGGCCGACGGCACCATGCGCAAGACCCAGATGCCAAAAATGCGCGACAACTTGCGCTATTTCTTTGACTATCAGGTCAATTATATGTATTTCAGGTATTTCTTCTGGAACTTTGTCGGCCGTCAGAACGACCTGCAGGGCCAGTTGCCCGGCGACCCGTCCTGCGGCAACTGGGAGAGCGGCATAAAGTTCCTGGACGAAAGCCGGCTGGGCGACCAGACCGTCGCCCCCGACTATATTGCACACAACAAGGGCAAGAACCACTACTTCTTCCTGCCGCTGCTGCTGGGCCTGATCGGTCTGTTCTTCCAGCTGCGCCACGACGGCCGCAACGGATGGATTACCTTCCTGCTGTTCATCCTTACCGGCATCGCCATAATCATATACCTCAACCAGCCGCCGTATCAGCCGCGCGAGCGCGATTATGCCTATGCCGGATCGTTCTATGTCTTTGCCATTTGGATCGGTCTGGCGGTTATGGCAATCAAGGGATGGCTGGACGATTTGTTTGGCAAAGGCATAGCCCGTGAAAACGGCGAGAAGGTAAGCGCGGCCACCTCTGTAACAACGGCGTCCGTGGCATCTGTACTGGCACTGGCCGTGGCCGTGCTGATGGGTTGCCAGAACTGGGACGACCACGACCGAAGCAACCGATACACCTCTATAGAAGAGGCATCCAACTACTTGAACAGCTGCGGCAAAGATGCGATACTGATAACCCACGGCGACAACGATACCTTCCCGCTCTGGTACGCGCAGGAGGTAGAGGGAATCCGCACCGACATCCGCATCATGAACACCTCGCTGCTGGGCATGGACTGGTACATAGACCAGATGAAATGCCGCTGCAACCAGTCGGCTCCGCTGCCGATAACCCTTCCCCGCAAGGACTATCTATACGGAACCAACGATTTCATAAGGGTTGTGGACGCATTCCAGGGTCCCGCCACGGTGCAGGACGTAATGGCAGTGTTCACAAATCCCAAATACCGCACCGGCAATATCGGCGTCATCGCCACCCACGAAATAGTGGTGCCGGTGGACAAGGAGGCGGCCCTCAATAACGGACTGGTCCTTCCCCAGGACGTCACCAAGATGCTGGACAACATTGTCCTTAAAATACCGGAAGGGACCACTACCATCACCAAGACCGACCTGATTCTGCTGGACATCCTGGCCAACTATAAATGGGACAGGCCCATCTACTTCGTAAGCCAGAACGGCGACTGCACCTTTGAAATTGCCAAGTATCTGCAGTTTGACGGCTATGCATACCAGATTGTGCCGATAGAGTGTCCCCAGGGCTCATCGGCAAAGCAGATGGATGTGGACAAGATGTACGACCTGGTGATGAACGGCTACCGTTTCGACAGCCAGAAAGATACCACCATCAACTACGACTATTTCAACCTGTACGCCTTCAGCAGCGTAACCCCGGTGCGCGGCATATTCAACCAGGTGGCCATCAAGCTTATAGAAGAGGACCGCAAAGAAGATGCAGAGAAGGTTCTGGACCGCTGCTATGAAGTGACTCCGGTCAAGAATATTCCGCTCGACGCCGCAATAATCCGAGGCAGCAACGAATATGAGGTGCTTACAAGCATCAACTGCTATTTGGATCTGGGTAAATTCGACAAGGCGAAAGCCCTTGAGCGCGCCTATATGGGAGAGGCTCTCAAATCTATGGTCTATTCCAGCCAGCTGTACCACGGCGGTGTCCTGGACGAGGAAACCCTGGACCGCGAGATGCAATACGCCTCTTACCTGGCCAATATGATGCGCGCAAACGGCATGCAGGAAGAATACGACTGGATCAACAACAGCATCAAAGCTCTGGCCGATTGAATGTAAGGGAAAAAGTCAGCCTGCTGCCCCATTCGCCGGGCGTCTACCGCTTTCTGGACAGTAGCGGGACGGTGATTTATGTGGGCAAGGCAAAGGACCTCCACCGCCGTGTATCGCAGTATTTCCGGCCGGCGGAGAGCCTGGACCGCAAGACCCGGGTGATGGTGGGCAAGATTGCCGACATGATGTTTGCCGTGGTGAATTCGGAGCAGGACGCGCTGCTGTTGGAGAACAACCTGATAAAGAAGCTCCAGCCCCGTTACAACATCCTGCTCAAAGACAGCAAGACCTATCCCTGGATCGTCATAAAGAAAGAGCCTTTCCCGAGGGTGATGCTTACCCGCCGGATGGTCAAGGGTGGCGGCCGGTACTTTGGTCCCTACAGCAACGCCGGCTACGCCCACGCTATGCTGGAGCTGATATCGCAGCTGTATCCCTTGCGCAATTGCAAGCTTTGTCTCAGCGAAGAATCCATCGCCAAAGGCAAGTTCAAGGTGTGCCTCAACGCCCATCTGGGCCGCTGCTGCGCCCCATGCGTGGGAACAACCTCCAAAGCCGACTACGACGCAATGATTGAGGCGACAGAGACGCTGCTTTCCGGCGGCGCCCGCGGCCTTATCCGCGAGAACCGCGAGAAGATGACGCAGGCGGCGGAGGCGTTGAGGTTCGAAGAGGCTCAGGTCTATAAAGACCGCGCGGAATTGTTGGAGAAGCATTATTCCAAGTCGCCGATTGTGAACAACACCCAGCGCGATACCGACGTCTTTTCTATGGTGAGTGAGGGAGAAGAGCACTTCTGCAACTTTATGCGCATCCGCCAGGGGTGCGTGGTGCAAAGTTTCAACATGGAACTCGAGGCCCGCATAGAAGAGCCGCAGGAAGAGGTTCTGGCGGCGTTTATGGCCGAGATGATATCCAAGTTCGGGGAACTTTCCAAGGAGGTCGTGGTGCCGTTCCCTCCAGGCGGCGAGTTTGCCGGAGTCGAAGTCACCGTGCCCGTCAAGGGTGACAAGATGGAACTGTTGCGCCTGAGTACCAAGAACGCCGGTGCCCTCAAGGCAGAGAAATATCGCCACGAAGAGAAGGTCAATCCGGACGAGCATTACGAGAAGGTGATGCAGAACCTGCAGCGTGACCTTGGCATGCAGGATATGCCGCAGCATATTGAGTGTTTCGACAACTCCAATATTCAGGGTACCAATCCGGTAGCCTCCTGTGTGGTATTCAGGAACGCACGTCCCAGCAAGAAGGATTACCGCCATTTCAAGATAAAGACGGTGGTCGGCGCCAACGATTATGCCTCCATGAAGGAGGTGGTCAACCGCCGCTATTCGCGCCTTATGGCAGAAAGAGAGCCCCTGCCGCAGTTGATAGTGATAGACGGCGGCCGCGGCCAGCTGCACTTTGCGCTGGAGGCACTGCAGGAGCTGGGCATCGCCGATAAACTTTGTGTGGTGGGCCTGGCCAAGCGCCTGGAGGAGATAATCCGCCCCGGTGACCCCTACCCGCTCTTCCTGGACAAGAATTCATCGTCGTTAAAGGTTCTGATGCAGATTCGCGACGAGGCGCACCGCTTTGGCATAACGTTCCACCGGTCGCTCAGGTCCAAGAGCCAGATTGGCTCGCAACTTGCAGAGATAAAGGGCGTCGGCGAGGCCACGGCCGCAAAACTGCTGAGTCATTTCAAAAGTGTCAAGCGGGTCCGCGAGGCCTCCCTTCAGGACCTGGAGGCGGTAGTGGGCAAGCGTCTGGCCGCCACGGTTTACAATCATTTCAAAGATGAGGATAAGTAGGATAATATCGGTGATAGTGCTATGCCTGGCCTTTTCGGCGGGCGCTTCCGCGCAGTATTACACGCTGGGTACCGATCCAGCCTCGGTACGTTGGAGCATTATCAAGGGCGATAATTACAAAGTGATATATCCCCGCGGCCTCGATTCCCTGGCAAGGGACTATCTTTATACATTCGAGGAGGCCCGTGGGCGTACGCAGGTGGCGCTTGCAATAGAAAACAGCAAACTGCCGCTGATTCTCCATCCCTACACCGTAAACAGCAACGCAACGGTGGTTTGGGCCCCGCGCCGCGTGGACATTTTCACCACCCCGCCTTTCAACCGGGGCTATGCCGACACCTGGGTCCATCAGCTGGCGTATCACGAAGGCCGCCACGTGGGTCAGTGCACCCATTTCACAACCGGCACATTCGCCGTATTCAAATATCTGCTCGGAGAGCAGGGCGTGGGCCTTGGAATGGGCTTCTACCCCACCGGCTGGGAACTGGAAGGAGACGCGGTGCATTCCGAAACCGACTTCTCCAAGGCTGGCCGGGGCCGTGACCCCGAATTTCTGATGCCGTTCAGGGCAAAGTTCCTGGCCGGAGAAGATCATATATACGACACCTACCGCTTCAACTCATATCGCAACTACATTCCCAGCAAATATTCATTCGGATATATAGTGCAGACCTTTATGAGGGATAACTCCGACTACTATGTAATCGGTGACATATATCATGACTACACCCGCTGGTGGTATGACCCAAGTATCCTGAACAAGGCGTACCAGAGATATACGGGCCGCACCCGCCGCAAGAATTTCCGGGGAGCGCAGGCGTATTTCACAGAAAAGTGGCGCGAGGAGTTCATAGAGAGGGCGCCGTATACGCTGTACAATGGCCTGAGCAACTACGACGACGGCTACTATGCAATCTACCACTCGGTTTTGCCGATGGACGGCAGTATAGTGGCGGCCAAGAACAGTATGACGCAGGCTCCGCGCCTGGTATCGATAGACGCCGAAGGGGCAGAACGCACCATCCGTCCGTTTGCAGAAAAGAGCCTCACCAGCGCCATAATCAAGAAAGACGACCACACCCTTGTCTGGAGCGAGATTGTCCCCCACCCCCGCTGGGAACTCAAGAGCTGGTCGGTGATCCGCTCGTACGATTTGAAGAAACACCGGATGCGTACACTAACGCACCGCACCCGCTGGTTCAACCCGTCATATTCTCCCTCCGGCGACAAGATGCTCGTTACCGAGTACGGCCTTGACGGCGGCTCGCAGATAGTGATGCTGGATGCCGAAACAATGAAGGAGGTGGCACGCATCGCCGCGCCCGAAGGCGGTCAGGTTCACAATGCCGTCTGGGTCGGAGGCCGGATATTTGCCGATGCCATCACCGGCGACGGCCAATGGGGCCTCTATTCCCGCCCCGTGGGTGATGTTTTCGCCCCGTGGAGCGTGGAGATAGCCCCGCAGACCCGCTCCATCCTGCGCCTGCAGCGTTCCGGCAACCGCCTTATCTTCGAGACAGACCTGGACGGCATCGGCAACATTTATTCTTTCAATCCCGCCACCCACAGGGCGCAGAAGCTGACCAACGCCCATTACGGCGCCACGTATCCCCATTTTGATCAGGAAGAAGGTGTGCTTTACTACAGCGACTACGACACCAGGGGTTATCTTCCCGCCAAGACGGCCCGCGCCGACCTGCTTTGGGAGGATGCCGACTTCTCCAAGCCGTACCTTTTTGCCGAGGCCGACCGCTTTACCGCCCAGTCCGACACGATGGCGCCTGCACTGCCGCCCGAGGCACAGG
Source organism: Bacteroidales bacterium (assembly GCA_017561665.1). Classification (GTDB taxonomy): domain Bacteria; phylum Bacteroidota; class Bacteroidia; order Bacteroidales; family UBA932; genus Equibacterium. The sequence continues at coordinate 13,076 of JAFZBQ010000006.1, forward strand.
CGGCCCTTCGTGCAAAGGTCGATTCGCTGCCGTCAAAACGTTATTACAAGCCGCTTCACTGGATGCACGTCCACTCCTGGGCACCGCTCTACGCCGGAGTCAACCGTATTATGAATATGAGCTACGACTACTATTACCAGCTGGCGGCGCCGGGCGTAACCCTTATTTCCCAGAGTTCTCTTGGTGATGCGGTGGCCATAGCGGGCTATTCATATCACGCCGGGCATCACGCGGGCCACTTCAACTTCAATTACAGCGGGCTGTGGCCGATTTTCGAAATCAATGCCGACTTCAACGAAAGGGACAGGTGCAAATACAACTATACCAATTACTCAAGGGAAGACCCCAGGATAGACACGCTGGCACTGGGGACGCCTTCGCTGGATTTGAGTGGCAAGGTCTACACCAAAATAAACCTCTCGCGCGGAGGCTGGCAGCGTGCCATAATCCCCAGTGTGGAGATACACTGGACAAACGATGAATATCAGTCTTACGACGAGGTCACGGACGGCGGCAGCCTGGAGGCGGGAGTACGGTACTATAGCATTATTCCGCGCCCCAGAAGCGCCATAATGCCGCGTCTGGGCATCGGTCTGGAGGTCAAGGGTGCCTGCATCCTGGGCCCCGACTGCAGCGCCGCAAGAACTGTATATGGCTATGCCTACGGATATGTCCCGGGCTTTACGCAGTTGCAGGGCTTCAAGTTCACCGCCAGCGGTCAGAAACGGTTGGATGAGTGGAGTGCTGCCGCAGCCG
>JAFZBQ010000051.1 GCA_017561665.1 Bacteroidales bacterium
CATCCATTCCGTCCGTTCCTTCCTTTAGGTCCGGTCGCTGATGAATTGTGCCCTTTACTGTGTAAATTATTAACTATTAAAATATAACGGTATGAAAAATCAAACAAACCAAAAGGAACAGTATCCGGTTCCGGAAACGAAGGTGATTATAGTAAAAATGTGCAGCATCATTGCTGATAGTAATGGCAGTGGTGAAACTCCGGGAGAACAAGAACTCTAATAAATCGTTAGATCAATGAAAAAGTTTTCAAGCCTGTTTTGGCTTTTTTCCTGCGCTGCCATTTTGGTTGGCTGTCAGGTCAAAGAGTTGGCTCCGGAGGAGTTGGCTGATCCTTCCCCTGATTGTGTTACCCAAGATAATGAGGTAATAATCAATGCAATCCTTGAAAATGCCCCTGATACCAAAACCGGGCTTGATGCTAATTATAAATTTCAGTGGAATCCCGGAGATGAAATTCTTGTTTTCAGTGCCGGAGAATCCGCAAAGTTTACGGCAATAAACACGGAACCTGCGCCTGCAGCCAAGTTTAAAGGTACGGTTTCGTTCATAATGGGACACGACGAATCGGGAGATAAATCATACTCCTGGGCTCTATATCCCTATAGTACAGAAGCCACTTATGCCGAACCGGACGGAATAACCAGAACAGCAATTATTACAACTTCTTTGCCTGCTTTGCAATACGGTAAAGCCAATACTTTTGCTGATCGCTATGCCGTTTCCTTAGGAAGAGGTGAAACTTTGGATATCTATTTTAAGAATGCATATTCGGGCTTTTACTTCTTGTTCAACAGGGATGATATTGTATCAGTAACCCTTAAATCTGTGGCGGGCGAAGCTCTTTCGGGAAAGTATTCCATTGGAATGCATGAATCCGGTTCTACTCCCACTACTCTCACCCCATATGTGTCATCAGTTGATGAAGGATATGACGAAGTTGTACTATATGCTCCAAATGGTGGCACGTTTGAAAAAAGTACACAAGAGAATCCAATAAGGTATTACGTTCTTACACTGCCTGATGTTCAGTTATCAGAGGGTATTACTATTACTGCTCGTACTCAAGATGGGTATGTAGGATCATATACTCTCGGCAGTATGACCCTTGATAGAAATTTCTTTAAAAAATTTGGGACTGCCAACGGTGGTATTTATCTTGATGGACGAATTGAGAATACCACCAATATCAACAACGGCGTCAGTACCGGCTGGATTGCACCTGGTACGAATCAGATTTGGTACACCACCTGGGATCATCAGGCGTGCACATTCAACGGCATTTGTGAATCGAATGTGTATGATGCTGACCAGGATCTGGGCGTGATCACCTTCGCCAACCCTCTGACTGTCCTTGAAGACTCGGCTTTTGAAATGTCTCTTGACTCTGAAGCCGCAAATCTCAAGACCGTTACGCTTCCTTCGACCCTGCAGATAATTGGGAAAAGGGCTTTCTATGGTTGTGTGCAGCTCCAGGCCGTGTATATGGGTGACAATGTTACTGCAATAGGGGAATATGCTTTCTATGCTTGCGCCAATCTTCGTACAATTCATTTGTCCGAAAGCCTGCAGGCATTGGGCTCGTATGCTTTCTCCAATTGTCATATGTTGACAGGTATTACTATACCCGCATCTGTGACATATATGCCTGCAAGGTGGTCTCCCTGGCCAGATTTGACCACTGTTGTGGTGGCAGGTTTTAATCCTTTCTACTATACTCTGGAACTTGAATCATTCAGCGGAGCGGGTGCAACTGCTGACGGTGCATTCCTTCTGGCCGATAATGGCGAGCGGCTTGTCTCATACGCAATGAATCATCCAAGCAACAAGGAATCCTTGGTAGTACCGCAAGGGGTCAAAGCTTTAGGTAATTCCTCTTTGGCAAACGGTGCGTACAAAAGCATTTCACTGCCGGAGGGTCTGGAAACAATAGGGGCCGGGGCATTGTATTGCTGTAGCTTGTTGACAGAACTTACGATTCCTGCAGGCGTAACTGCAATAGGTAGTCAGGCGTTTGCCGGCAATCCTGATTTTACGAAAATCGAATTGAAGAGCAAAGTGCCCCCGACTCTTGCCGGCGCGAATGCTTTCAATGCTACCAATAATTGTCCTATTGTCGTGCCATTCGGCTGCAGGCCGGCATATATTGCCGCTCCTGTTTGGTCCGATCTTGCGTCAAGAATCGTGGAAAATTCGACGCCGGAAGACAATCAGATTATTTATACATCAACTGATCATCAGCCTTGCGCCTATTCCGGTTCAACGGAGAATTCCGAGTACTTCTATGATGAGACTACGGGAGTGGACTACGGTATTATCACTTTCAGCGAACCCTTGACTGAACTGGCCGATGACTGTTTCCGAAGCGTCACGAATCTTAAACGCGTGTTCCTGCCTTCAACATTGGAGGTTATAGGCAAGAATTCTTTCATGGCTTGTAACGGACTGCTTTCCGTAAAGATGGAAAATAATGTGAGAATTATTGGTCCGTATGCTTTTGAAAATTGTCTCGCTTTGAATAGCGTTATTATGTCGACAAGTCTTGCTTATATTGGCTCAGGAGCATTCCGTAATTGTCATAGTCTGGTAGTAGTAGACCTGCCGTCGTCACTGGTTAACATAACTGCACAGTGGGTTAATTGGACTACGGATAAAACCAGAGTCTCTGATGGCGGATATAATCCGTTCATGGGGTGTTTGAATATTGACCATTTCAATGGGGCCTTTGCTGCCGGCGGCGGTTACTTCCTGATGAATTCTGCCGGGAAGCTGCTTTCTTTTGCCCCTGCGTCTTTTGCTGATCATAGAGAATGTAGCCTGCCAAATAATGTTAAGAGCATTGGAAGTTATGCTCTTTGGGGCGGTGAATTCTCATCTGTGGTTTTGCCGGATGGCTTGACCGTCATTGGCCTCGGAGCCTTTCAGTATTGCGATTGTTTGACCAATGTTACGTTACCTGCCGGAGTCCAGTCACTTGGCACAGACGCATTCAGGTATTGTACCAGCTTGGAGTACATTAAGTTCATGAGTCACACGGCGCCTGCCATCGGCAATATCTATGCTTTAGGAAATGATGCGGCAGATGAAAGTACGGGTACCAAACTCACCCTTATCAGGTATCCCTGGCCCGGCGACAGTTCTTACTCTCAGGGTAATTGGGCTAGCTTGAGTGCGGAAAGGCGCGTCTTGTATGTCCCCGACACCCCGGCGCCCAACCAGATTTTCTATATAACCCAGACTGGCGACATATACGATTCAGAGTGTGTCGTATCAAATGATAATCCGTTGATAGGGAACTACTATGATACGAACTGGGATATTGGCGTCTTCACATTTACCAATCCTGTGACAGTGCTGGAGAATTACGCTCTGATTGGTCATACCAACACTGCAAGGAACAACTTTTTATGGGTGCAACTCCCTGATTGCCTTGAAGTTATCGGCAATTCGGCTTTTTCCCATAATACAAAGTTGGTAGTTATTGAATTGAGCTCGAGTTTAAAAGTCATTGGAGAGAAGGCCTTCTATCTCTGTGACTCGCTTCGAAGCATCGATTTGCCTTCCGGCCTCAAGGCCATAGGACAGGAAGCTTTCCGCTTTTGCAGTGGCTTGACCACCGTAAAGATTCCTCAATCTGTTACTCATTTTGCTTTCACAAGCACTGACTGTACTGACATGAGCACCTTTACCGATTGGGGTGATAATCCTTTCTGTCAGTGTGAGAATCTTACCAGTTTTGACACCAGTGGCAAATTTGCATCTTCCGACGGAGCATTCCTGCTGGCTAATGCCGCTGATGTGTTGGGCGCTGGAAACACAGGTAAGGTCCTGTTGTCATTTGCACGCAATCATCCAGATCACGAGACATCCTGTACTGTGCCGTCTAATGTCACCCATATTTGGGATGCCGCATTAAATAATGCCACCTTCAGTTCATTGTCACTTCCTGATGGCTTAAAGAGTATCAAGTTCATTGGTATAGCAGACTGTCCCAATCTTACTGAACTCGTTATTCCTGATACAGTCGAGAGTATTGGCAACTATGGCCTTGCAGGCAATACTGCCATGACGAAGCTTACGATGAAGTCAAAGCAGGCTCCTACAGTTGGTAGTTGTGTTTTTGGTCTTGATTCAAATAATGCGCCTACTACTCCATGTACGGTTTACGTCCCCGGTTCCGGCGATGGATATATTGAGGATAACTGGTCTCCCAATGCTGCGTATGGCGTGAAAAACGATAAGGTATGGTATCAGGCCGATTATGAATTGTGGCTTTGGTCCACCGGCTGTGACCAAGCCGATTATGGGCCGTCATCTTTCAATGATTACAGATATTTCAATGTCGCAAAGACCGATAGAAACACCCTTCTTTCAACCGCCGGCCGTACGCTTGCTCCGGCAGTTCCGATTCCTTCCGGAATCAGTCCTGTCAAGGTCAGTATAGTTCAGTTCGAAGGGCCGATAACCAGGGTCGGAGCGAATGTGTTCAGTGGCTGGGATTCCACCAATGCCGGCGAACTGAAATACGTTTCGCTGCCATCGACGGTCACTGAAATCGGCGCCTCGGCATTCAAGAACTGCAAAAAATTGCTGGCCTTCCCTGTTCCCAACGGCGGAGCGGCGCTGACAAAGGTGGAGAATAATGCCTTTGAGGAATGTGGCCAGATGTCAGGGACTCTCACTGCTCCCAATTTGACAACAATAGGTGAAAAAGGTTTTTACAGAACGTCAGCTATGAATGTGGCAAATGTCGATTCCGTCACTTCGATAGGATGGCTGGGACTTACCCACACCTCCGGGACGAGTTTGTATTTGCCTGCTATTGTTACGGTTGGTTCGGCTGCATTCAATTATTCACCTAATCTTACCTCAGTTACATTCGGCCCTAATCTCACTAGTGTCGACAGCTATCTTTTCCAAGGATGTAACACTAACAATAACCTGACCATTACTTTCCAGGACGTCAATCCGACCGGACATTTGACTATAAGTGATAATGCGTTCAAGTATTACGTCTCCTCAACAGTAGGATACCAATTATATCCTGTAGATAAGATTGAGTTCCATGTGCCGGCAGGCTCATTGAGCGCCTATCAAGGCTTACTGCCTTCCGAATACGCGAATAAGATTGTCGAGTATTAAGACCGGAGGCTTTTAACTGACTGTCTCTGACCCGGTTGCTTGTTGCGCCGGGTCAGTTTTTTCTATACCAGGTGAATTTCGGGCACACAAAATTGTAAGTACAAATGTGGCTGGCGGGGCGGGGCTTCCGTTTCGGAACCATAAGCACCCTCGCTTGTAGAGGGCGGGGCCCGCAAGCGGCAGCGCAGCGGGAGGGCGAGGGCCGTATGGCCCGAGGGTGGAGAAACGGAAGCACCCGCCCCGCCGGCAGCAACTTATTTAAGGAACACGAAGAACACTGCCAGCACCAGGCACACGAAGGCCGCGAGATGATTCCACTGGATGGTCTGCCCCTTGAAGACGAACATCACTATGACAGTGAAGACCGTCAGGGAAATAACCTCCTGAATTACCTTCAGCTGCAGCAGGTTGAAGGGCCCGCCGTTGGCCTGGAAACCAATCCGGTTGGCGGGGACGGTAAGACAATATTCAAAAAACGCAATGCCCCATGAGAACAGGATGACCAGTATCAGGGGCCATCCTGTCGATATTTTCATCTCGCTGAGTTTGAGGTGTCCGTACCAGGCGAATGTCATGAAGATGTTCGAAAACACGAGCATCACCACGGTCCAGATTCCGTTCATATCTTAACCAAAAGGCTACGGAATAAACATTACTTTACTGTAGAACTCTTTGCGGGCAAGTATCATGTCGAACGCCTGCTTGTAGTCCTGCAGGCCGAATCGGTGGGTGATAAGAGGCCTAACGTCCACTATGTGCTTTGTGATGGCGTCCAGGGCGGTGCGCCAGTCATTGTGGGCGTCGTTGTAGCTGCTGTTCCAGGTTCCGCGTATGGTCAGCTGCTTGCGCAGAAGCTGGCTGTAGGTGCCCTGGGTGAGCGTCATGTCCCCGAAAGGATTGCCCATGCACACCACATGCCCGAAACTCTTGACCGTCTTGATGCAGCTCTCCCAGGTCTGGGTTGCACCTGCGCCTTCGATGCAGGCGTCTGCCCCGCGGCCGCCAGTGGTATCGCGGATATATTCAGCGGCATCGGTCTGCGCGCTGTTTACGGCATCGAATCCCATGCTTGCGGCGAATGCCACCTTGGCCGGGTCTATATCGCACAGAATCACCCTTGACGCACCGGAAGCCTTGCTCCACAGCGCCAGCATCATGCCTATAGGGCCGGCGCCGAATACCGCCACGGTATCGCCTATCTTGATATCGGCAAGCCCTACTGCGTGAAGCGCCACTGCCGCGGGCTCGCACATCGCCGCCTCTTCATAGCTTATGCCCTCGAAAGGCACCAGGTTCCATTCCTTGACCGCCAGATACTCGGCGTAGGCCCCGTCGCGGCGTGAGCCGTAGTAGTCATAATCGGAGCACTGGGCATACTCGCCCACCTGACAGGACGCACATTTGCGGCAGGGCAGAAGGGGGAATACAGCGGCCTTCTTGCCGACCAGCTCGGGGCGGTCGGCCTCCACGATCTCGCCCGAAAACTCATGCCCGGGGATGGTGGGGAAATGATATGTACCTTTCTTGAAG
>JAFZBQ010000052.1 GCA_017561665.1 Bacteroidales bacterium
AAGCGACGACGAAATCGTGGTATGGCTTGCCGACGGTGTATGCGGCAACGCACTCGTAGGTGCCTATAAGAACAACACACTGGCCTGGACATATCACGTATGGGTAATTAACGACAACCCCGCTGTGGCTTACGAGTACACCAACGGCGACGGCGTCAAATTCTCTTTCATAGACCGCAACCTTGGCGCAATCGACGCAAGCGCGGAGGGTGATGCCAACGGTCTTTATTATTATTGGGGAAACAGACACCCTTACGCCGGCGGCACAACTACTGTATATGACATTGCCGGCAACGCTCTTGAATACACCACAGAAGAGACCGCTACCATTTGCAGCGAGAACAGCCTTGACGACATCTATGAGTACTCACTCACCCGTCCTATGACTTTCTTTGCAAGTAACACCAATAAAACAGGTAACTACGAATGGCTTTTCGCCCACAAGGACGCAGCCAAGTGGGAAGCTAAAGCTGACCTCTGGGGCGGCGTAAGCGGCAACAAGAGCATCTATGATCCCTGCCCGGAAGGTTACAAAGTTCCCCCGTATGCAGCCGCAGATGCATTCAAGGCAGCAAATACCACACAAGAAAAACAATACGACGGCGAGGCTGTAAACAAGAATTTCATCGGATGGAAATTCTCCAACGATAACGGAAGCACCTTCCTTCCTGCAGCCGGAGACTTCAACAACTCCGTTAAATTCGAAGCATTCTACAACGGGGAGAACACCTTCCCGACAGCATATTTCTGGACTGCCGATATGCAGATTGCATCTTATTTCCGGGCTACTTGTTTCAAGGGTACCCCGAACAGCGCTGCTCCTGCCGGCCAGCCCATGGGTTATGCATTGCCTATTCGTTGCATCAAAGAGTAACATAAGGTATGACATTTAAATCGATACTACTTTCACTTGCTGCGGTTGCACTCATCGCGGTTGGATGTAATGGACCCGATGAACCCGACGGGCCCGACAATCCCGATGGTCCTACGCTGAGCGACCTCCAGATTTATTTTGGCGCGGACGAGTATGCAGCTGAGGCAGGCGAGACTATATCCATTCCCTTCTCCATTGCCGGTGTAGAAGGCAAGAGCCTTACTCTGGGCGTGAAGGCCGACAATGACTTTGTCGAACTAAAGGTCAGCAACGATGCAACCTATGCGGGCAACATCAAGTTTACGGCACCGTCCGTAATGCCCTCGGCGGGAAGCATCAATGTAACCCTGTCGGCAGAAGACAAGGCCAACTCCCGCAGCACTAAGAATACCGTGCCGGTCAAAGTATCCGCTTCGGAACCGTTCGAGGCCATCTGGCTCAGCGATATGAAGTCGGTGGCGCTCAAAGACGGCGGCTCGTTCAAAGTGTTCTTCACCGTCACCGGTGTGGAGCCCGATGCCGTGGTGCTATCTACACCTGTCGTTACGGTCTCTTCCGGCTATTCAGCGGCTGTCACTATGACGAGCAAAAACGAAGGTTACGTGACTGTAACGGCATCTTCGATAAGTCCGTCTGTGAACATTTCTCTCAAGGCAGAGGATAACTTCTCGCGTTCCAGCCAGATATCAAAGACACTTGAGATTGTCGGTGTGCAGGAGACCTCCGGTGCAGCCAACTGCTTCATTGTCGCTCCCGGACAGACCAAAGCCATCAATGCCAAGGTCAAGGGCGGCTCCGCCGAGCCTCTGGAGTTCGACTATGCGGTGCTGCTTTGGCAGGATACCCGCAGCCTGGTCAAATCTGTAGCCGGCAGCGGCGAAGAGGGCGTCATTGTCGTCCAGACCAACAACGCCTCCGGCAATGCCGTGGTCGCCGCAGTGCAGGGCACAAAGATTGTCTGGAGCTGGCACCTCTGGGTTACCGAATACGACCCCGAGGCCGCTCCGCTGGTATTCACCAACCAGTCCACGGGCGTCACCTACACAATGATGGACCGCAACCTGGGTGCACGCAGCGAGAAAGCCGGCAACGCCGACTGCTTCGGCCTGCTGTACCAGTGGGGCCGCAAGGATCCCTTCGTGGGTGCAAGGGGCATTGAAGAGGATGTCCTGATAAACAAATACGACATCGACGGTAATGTCATTCCCGATAGGATACTCGCTTACGACTGGTCCGCCATGAACAGCGGCGACCAGAACATCGATCTTGCAATACAGAACCCCGATGCATTCATCATTCCCAAGTCGGGTTCTTCCACTGCTTCACAATTCACCGACTGGCTGACCACCGTCGCGGCAGATCAGGACAACGATCTTTGGGGTTATGTTTCCAAGTACAAGACCAAATACGATCCCTGCCCCGAAGGGTGGCGTGTATCCCCGACAGCTGCCTGGACTTTCCGCAAACTCTATAAGAAAGGCGGCAATTTGAACGATTCCAGCCCTTACGACAATACTTACCCCTGGTATTGGGACGACAAGAAGGACGGTGGCACCGACGCCGGCTTCTATTACAACGATTCCGAGAAGGGTATCAAGTATTTCTTCCCTCTGTCGGGAAGGAGGGATAACGCGAGCGGCAGCCAAAGCGGCACCGGCGGCGGCTGCGACTACTGGACCCCGGAACCGCAGAACAAATATGCCATGGTAGAGTTGTTCGCATTCGGCAACCCCGCCAGCGAGACAGGCTTGAGAAGAGACTACGGTTACAGTATAAGATGCGTAAAAGACTACAACTACTAGCAATATTCTTTATTATTCAGACCATCCCGGCCTTGGCTCAACACAACATCCAGGGCCGGGTGTCTGATAATAATGGCGAAAGTGTAGCCGGTGCCAGTGTCGTAGACATAAACAGCGGCACCTACTCCATTACCGATCCGGATGGATTCTACTCACTCAAGGCATCTGAAGGAGATGTTCTTGAAGTAAGTTTCGTAGGACTCAAAACTCGCCGTGTCTCTGTCGGCAGCGACAGCAATCTTGACATAGTGATGCAGATAGACGAGGAGCTTCTGGACGAGGCCTTCGTAGTGGCCTACGGCACCAGCCGCAAGTCGTCTTTTACCGGAAGTGCGGAGGTGGTTTCTGCCGACGATATGTCCGAGCGGCCCGTCACCCAGGTAACAAAATCGATCGACGGCAAGGTGGCCGGCGTAATGGCCACTTCAGGTTCCGGACAGCCCGGCAGCGGCGCTGGCATAATGATCAGGGGTTACGGCTCCATAAACGCCTCCAGTTCCCCCCTGCTGGTGGTGGACGGAATGCCTTTCGACGGTGATTTGAACTCCATCAGCCCTTCCGACATCGAGTCTCTCACCATACTGAAAGACGCTTCTGCCGGCGCGCTCTACGGTGCCCGGGGCGCCAACGGCGTGATTATGATCACCACAAAACGTGCAAAAGCCCAGGAAAAGGTG
>JAFZBQ010000007.1 GCA_017561665.1 Bacteroidales bacterium
CCTCTTCCTCATCCTATTCACCACGATGCTTGCCGTCGAGATCAGCATCCTGCTGAAGCAGATTGCAAAAGGCCCGGAGAGTGAGAAAAAGTAAAATAGTAATAAGGTAAAAAAGTAAAGCCATGACATACGAATTCTTACAGAACTATTGGTGGTGTCTGATCGCCCTGCTGGGCGGTCTGCTGGTGGCGCTGATGTTCGTGCAGGGGGCCAACCTGCATCTGGGCAACCGCTCCCTTAGCGATGCCCAGAAACGGGTGATACTTAACTCTACCGGCCGCAAATGGGAGCTGACCTTCACCACGCTGGTGACCTTCGGCGGCGCCTTCTTTGCCTCTTTCCCGCTCTTTTACAGCACCAGTTTCGGCGGCGCCTACTGGGTATGGGTGCTGCTCCTGATAACCTTCGTGTTCCAGGCAGTTTCATACGAATTCTGCCATAAGAAAGAGAATCTGCTGGGCGTTAAAGGATTCCGCATCGCTTTGATGGTAAACGGCTTGCTGGCGCCGCTGCTGGTAGGTACGGCCGTGGGCACCTTCTTTACCGGGTCGCCATTTATCGTGGACAAACTGGCCATCGCCGATCCCGCCTCGCCGGTAATCAGTGTCTGGGGCAGCGGCTGGCACGGCCTGGAGGCTCTGACACAGCCCCACGCGGTGCTGCTGGGCTGTGTGCTGATGTTCCTGACGGCAATCCTGGGCGATTTGTACATATTGACAAATGTAGATGATGAGCACGTTCACGCTCAGATGCGACGCTCCGTCAGGGGATTGGTAATTCCCTTCCTGGTCGCTTTTCTTGTATGGGCGTTGCTGCTGATGCTCAAGAAAGGATTTGCAGTGGACCAGGCCGGAGCGGTTTCCCTGGAGCCGTTCAAGTACCTGCACAACCTGTTGGCGATGCCGGCAGTGCTGGTAATGCTGCTGTTGGGCGTCGTGCTGGTGCTAGTCGGCTTCTGGAAGGGCGGTTTCACCAAATCCCGCAAAGGCTTCTGGTTTGCCGCTCCCGGCACCGTGCTGGTGGTGATGGCTGTATTCTTCCTGGCCGGCTTCAACGGCACGGCATACTATCCTTCCGCTACAGACCTGCAAAGTTCGCTCACCATCCGCAACAGCTCCTCCAGCTACTTCACCCTCAAGGTGATGTTCTGGGTGTCGCTGCTCATCCCGTTCGTGGTGGCCTACATCGCATACGCCTGGCACGCAATGGACCGCAAAAAACTCACCTCAGACGAAATAGAACAGACTAAAGACCGCTATTAAGGATTGATATGCAGAAATCATTGGAATTGTGTCCCAACAAGGTGGTCGCCCATCTGGGCAAGGCACCGAAGGATTTTACGAGAGAGGATATAATCAGATTCATCAGGGAGAAAGAGATCAAGATGGTGGATTTCATGTACCCCGCCGAGGACGGCAGGGTCAAGACGCTGAACTTCACCGTCAACAATCTGGAATATGTAGAGACGATACTCTCGGAAGGGGAGAGGGTGGACGGCAGCAGCCTGTTCCCGTCGTTCATCGAGGCGGGCAACAGCGACCTGTACGTGATTCCGCGCTACCGCACCGCCTTTGTGGACCCGTTCAACGAGATACCCACGCTGTGCTTTTTGTGCAGCTACTTCACCAAAGACGGTACGCCTTTCGAGTGCGCCCCGTTCGCAACCTTGCAGCGGGCCCACGAGGCCTTCAAGCAGAGCACCGGACTGGAATTCGAGGCGATGGGCGAGCTGGAATACTATGTGATAATGCCCGCCACGGAGTATTTCCCCGCCTCCGACCAGAAGGGCTACCACGAGAGCGAGCCGTTCGCAAAACTGAACGACTTCCGCCGCGAATGCATGGTGCTGGTGGCCGAAACCGGCGGCCAGATCAAATACGGCCACAGCGAGGTGGGCAACTTTACCCTGGACGGCAAGATTTACGAGCAGAACGAGATAGAGTTCCTGCCGAATCCGGTGGACACCGCCGCCGACCAGCTGCTGCTGGCCAAATGGGTCATCCGCAACCTGGCCTACAAGCGCGGCCTGGATGTCTCCTTCGCCCCCAAAATCACCGTGGGCAAGGCCGGCAGCGGCATGCACATCCATATGCGGCTGATGAAAAACGGCCGTAACGTCACCCTCGGCGCCGACGGCAAACTCTCCGACTATGCCCTGCGGGCAATCGCCGGGCTGATGCGGATGGCGCCGTCCATCACCGCCTTCGGCAACAAGAATCCTACCTCGTATTTCCGCCTGGTACCGCATCAGGAGGCGCCTACGAACGTCTGCTGGGGCGACTGCAACCGCTCTGCGCTGGTGCGCGTGCCGCTCGGCTGGTCGTCCGGCAAGGATATGTGCCAGATAGCCAACCCGCACGAGAAGCATACGGCACTGGACACCACACACAAACAGACCTTTGAGATGCGCAGCCCCGACTGTTCCGCCGACATATATCAGCTGATGGCAGGCCTTTGCGTGGCTGCCCGTCTCGGCCTGGAAATGCCGGAGGCAGAGGCCCTTGCACTGGCCCGGGAGAAATATGTGGATATGGACATCCACAAGGCGGAGAACGCCGCCCGGCTCGCGACTCTCGACTGCCTGCCAGCCTCCTGTGAAGAGTCGGCCGCCTGCCTGGACAGGGCCCGGGCAAGCTATGAGGCTATGGGCGTCTTCCCGCCGCGAATGGTGGACGGCATCATCAAGGGGCTGCGGTCTTTCAAGGACGCCGACCTGCGTGCC
>JAFZBQ010000053.1 GCA_017561665.1 Bacteroidales bacterium
GAATTCCACCGCTGCTACGCCAAGGGACTCCGCAACCTGACGCATTTCTGCAACCAGATGACCCCGCTGCATCACCGCGAAATCGGTCTGGTTGGCGCCGGCCTGCTCCATACCAACGTGTTCGCAGAGATGATCTGCGATATGCTGCACTCCAGCCCCAACATGATCAAACTGGCGTTTGCTGTGAAGGGCGTGGACCATATGATTCTGATTACCGACGCTATGCGCGCGGCCGGCATGCCCGACGGCGAGTATGACCTCGGCGGCCTTCCCGTCATAGTCTCCGGCGGCGCCGCTCGCCTCAAGGAGAATGCCGCACTGGCCGGCAGCGTGCTCCGCATGAACGTCGCCCTCAAGAACATAGTCGAGATAACCGGCCTGCCGCTGAGCGAAGCTGTACGCGCCGGCGCACTGAATGCCGCCCACAGCCTCGGCTACAAGAACATTGGCCGCATCGAGACCGGCTTTACCGCCGACGTGGCCCTTATCGACGATAATTTCATCGTTCACAACACCTTCGTAGACGGCGAGTTGCGCTACTCGCTCGATTAATTTTGCCAATATCTCTTGCAGCAGTCCGGATTTAGACGTATCTTCGGACATCTAAAATATTGCAGAGATATGAAGGCGAAAGACTTGCAGGGAAGATTCTCTTATCTGGCCGACACCATCCGCACTGCGGCCGCCAACATTTCGGGTAACAGACTGCGCTCTTATCTGACCGTCACCATTGTCACGCTGGGCATTACCTGTCTTGTGGGGTCGCAAACCGCCATCGACTGCCTCTCGAACCTCCTTGCGGGGGCGTTTGGCACCTCCTCGGATCGCATCAGCATCACAGCGGCGCACAGTAGCGGAAAGGGGCACAAAGAGACACCCGTAAACTATTTGGAAGCAACGCAGTTCGTTGCCGGCTTTTCCGGCGTACAGAGCGCCGTATACACCTATGTGCCGCCGCTGACGCAAGTGGCCTTTTCCGGTGGCAGGCTGGGGCCGCAAACCACTGTTCTGGCATACGAGGGGGATTACCTCGGCTGCAACGGGTTGGTAGTGGGCAGCGGCAGGATGCCGGCTTCAGGTGAATGCCTGGTCGGGAAGAAGGTAGCATCACAGATGGACGGCAAAGGCGGTGACGCCATAGGCTCGATGCTGAACATCGGCGGCAAGGCATTCAGGATTGCCGGTATCATTCGCGAGCAATCGTCGCTGCTGGGGGTTATCACAGACAATACCGTATTTGTGCCGCTGAAATCCGCACTTGGATCGCTGGTGTCGCAGCAGAGCGGCTTTTCAATAGACCTGATGGTGCCTGCCGGCAAAGATGCAATCGCTGCCGCCCAGGATGCGGACCGTCTGATGCGTCGCATCCGGCATCTGTCTGCCGATGAAAAGGCCGATTTCGAGATAGTCGAAGGTAGTGCGGCGGTGCGGGAGATAGAGCGCCTCAGCGGCAGTCTGAAGGGCATTGCACTGATAATCGGGCTTCTGACGCTGTGCGGAGCGGCGGTGGCACTGGCCAACATAATGCTGATTTGCGTAGCGGAACGCACCCGCGAAGTCGGCATCCGGCGCGCGGTAGGCGCCACCCGCAGCGACATCCGTGCCGGGTTCGTATGCGAGGCATTGCTCATCTGCGAAGCGGGGTGTATACTGGGAACTCTGCTGGGCATCCTCTGCGGCAACATCCTGGGCATGGTTCTCCACACCGGGTTCAGCATTCCCTGGGACTGGCTGCTGCTCTCCCAGGCCATATGCCTGGCTACCGGCATCGCCGCCTGTGCCCTCCCCGCCCGCCGCGCCGCCTCCCTAAACGTCGTTGAAGCCCTGCGGTGCGAGTAAGCGGCAACTCCCGCTGTTTGTAGAAAAACCGTGGATTTGCTATCTTTGTAGAGTATGCAAAGACGCGATTTCATAAAGGCCTCGGCAGTACTGGCGGCATCTGCGGCGCTGCCCGGCTGCAAACAAGCCACCGGCAGTTTTTCAGACGACCTCATCCTGGACTGGCGGCCGTATACCGGCAAGCTCAAATATACCTTCACAATAGCGACCTATTCCCGCACCGAGACCCCGCTGGTGCTGGTCCGCCTCCGCTGGCGCGATTATGTCGGCTACGGCGAAGCTTCGATGCCCCAGTATCTGGGAGAAAGCACCGATTCCGTCACCGCTTTCCTGGCCCGCGTTGCAGCGGAAGTGCTGCCGCGCTTCAAGGACCCGTTCCTGATGGACGCCATCCTCTCTGAAGTCGATGCCCTCGCCGAGCGCAACACTGCGGCCAAGGCAGCGGTGGACATCGCCCTTCACGACCTGGTCGGCAAGATTCTTGGCCGGCCGTGGTGGCAGATATGGGGCTATGACGCCGCGCTGACCCCCTGCACCTCGTACACAATCGGCTATGACGACAGCGATGATGTCGTAAACGAAAAAATAGAGGAGGCCTCCTGGACCAAGGTGGTCAAGGTCAAGCTGGGAATGGGCGAAGAGAAGGACAAGCGGATGATAAACCTGATCCGTGCCAAACTTGACACCGTAATCTGTGTCGATGCCAATCAGGGCTGGAAAACCAAAGAGGAGGCGCTGGATATGATAAACTGGCTTTCCGAGCGCAACGTCAGTTTCATAGAGCAGCCGATGGCCAAGGAAGATTTGGATTCCGCCGCCTGGATCACTGAGCGCAGCCCGCTGCCCGTCATCGCCGACGAAGCCTGCCAGCGCCTGGCCGACATTCCCCGCCTGAAAGGGGCCTACGACGGCATCAACATCAAGCTGATGAAATGCACCGGCATGCGCGAGGCGCACCGTATGGCCGAGATGGCCCGCGGTCTGGGAATGGAGGTGATGCTGGGGTGTATGACAGAGACATCGGTGGCCGTTTCTGCCGCCGCGCAGCTCAGTCCCGTGGCCCGCTGGGCCGATCTGGACGGCAATATCCTGCTGGCCAACGACTGCTTCAGCGGAATGAAACTTACCGACGGAAAAATAACCTTGAACGATAAACCGGGCATCGGAGTAGAGCCCTTAACACCATTTGAAGAGTTATGAAAAGATTGTTTCTGACACTGGTCATACTGTTTGCCGCCCTTACCGTACGGGCACAGGATACCGACGACAACATGGTTCCGCGCGGGCAGGCAAAACCCGTACAGGATTCGATAGTTGCACCCCCCGCATGGGATATGGAGGTGGCGTTTGCATCCCGAGACACCTGCGAGCTGTCTATGGATATATATTTCCCCAACGATGACAAGGAGATACATCCATGCGTGGTGTTCGTATATGGCGGCGGTTTCATAGACAACAACCAGCGGGCCAAGAGCCACATGAAGTTCTGTCGCAGTCTGGCCGATGCCGGGTTTGTGGCAGTGGCTACCGATTATCGCCTGGGCCTCAAAGGGGTCAAGAACAAAGGATTGCTCAATATGGCCAAGAACCTTGATAACGCCATCAAACTTTCTACGGAAGATTTGTTCTCTGCCGTAGAATACCTTATCAAGTATTCCGACGAACTGTGCATCGACCCCAATCAGATCATTCTTATCGGCAGCAGCGCCGGCGCCATCACCTCCCTTCAGGCCGATTACGAACTGGGCAACCGCACCGCCCTGGCGGCCGCGATGCCGGAAGGGTTCCGCTTTGCCGGAGTCGTAGCCTTCTCGGGAGCCATCTTCTCCCATCAGGGCAAGCCCAAATGGAAGGTGCAGAATCCCGCTCCAACCCTCTTCTTCCACGGCACCGCCGACGAACTGGTCACCTACAACAAGATTCAGCTGGGCAAGATGGGCTTCTTTGGGGCAAACTCGCTGGTAGACCAGTTCGAAAAGTATGACTATCCCTATATGTGCATCCGTTTCGACAACCGCTACCACGAAGTAGCCTCCTTCATGAACAAATGCTTCCCGCAGGTTGTGGGCTTCATAGAGCAGTACGTCTTCCAAAAGAAGAACTGGCAGGTGGACATCAAGGTCACCGACCCCGACATGGACATCGCCAAGCCCTGGCCCTTCAACCCCAAGGATATTTACAAGTAATTCGGAAAATTTTCTTTTATCAACTATTAGCAGTAACTTCGCGGTTCGCGTAAAAACAATAATAGATTTATGAAATTAGATGTTGTTCTTGGCCTGCAATGGGGCGACGAGGGAAAAGGCAAAATAGTGGATGTCCTGGCGGAAACCTATCAGATAATAGCACGTTTCCAGGGGGGACCGAACGCCGGCCACTCCATCCATTTTGACGGGAAGAAATATGTGCTCCGCAGCGTTCCCAGCGGCGTCTTCCGCAAGGGCACCATCAACATCGTGGGCAGCGGAGTGGTTCTGGACCCCGTAACCTTCAAGCAGGAGTGCGAGAATATCGAGGCCGCCGGCGTCCCTCTCAAGGAGCGCCTGTACATCTCCAAGAAGGTGCATCTGATACTCCCCACCCACAAGATTATCGACGCCGCCCAGGAGGCCTCCAAGGGCAAATCCAAAATCGGATCCACGCTCAAGGGCATCGGCCCCACCTACACCGACAAGGTGAGCCGCGTAGGTCTGCGCGTGGGCGACATTCTGGCCGCCAATTTCAAGGAGCGTTTCGAGGCTCTCAAGGCAAAGCATCTTGAATATCTCAAGGCGTTCGATTTTGAATTCGATGCGGAGGAGCACGAGGCCGAGTGGCTGGAGGCTATCGACTATCTGAAGTGTTTCAAGCTGATAGACGGCGAGTACTTTGCCAACGAATGCCTGGAGAACAACAAAAAAATATTGGCAGAAGGTGCCCAGGGCAGCATGCTGGACATCGATTTCGGCTCCTACCCTTTCGTTACTTCTTCCAACACCATCTGCCCCGGCGCCTGCGTGGGCCTGGGTATCGCCCCCCGCAACGTGGGCAAGGTTTACGGCATATTCAAGGCCTACTGCACCCGCGTGGGCAGCGGCCCCTTCCCCACCGAACTTTTTGACGAGACGGGTGAGAAGCTGCGCAACAACGGCTTCGAATACGGCGCCGTTACGGGTCGTCCGCGCCGCTGCGGCTGGCTGGACCTGGTGGCCCTCAAATATGCCATAATGCTGAACGGCGTCACCGACCTGATTATGATGAAAGCCGACGTTATGGACGATTTTGACACCATCAAAGTCGCCACAAGCTATATCGTGGACGGTGAGCCGTGCAAGATTTTCCCGTTCGACACCCAGGCCGACATCAAACCTGTTTACAAGGAGTTCAAGGGATGGCACAAGCCGCTTTCCGGCGTCCGCAGCGAGAGCGACTTCCCTTACGAATTCAGGGTATTCATCAAGTTTATCGAAGAAGAACTCCAGCTCCCCGTGAAGATTATCTCCGTCGGTCCCGACCGCGAGCAGACCATCGTCCGGGAAGAAGAGTATTCATCATCTTATCGTCCCCAGTAATTGTACCAGATTCTTGACACAATAAATTCTCCGGAAGATCTCAAGTCTCTGGACGACGGGCAGTTACAGCTGCTCTGCCGGGAGATTAGGGATTACATCATAGAGTGCTGCGCACACAATCCGGGTCACATCGGCTCCAGCCTGGGGGCGGTGGAGATTGCCGTCGCCCTGCACAAGGTGATGGACACGCCAAAGGACAAAATCGTGTGGGACGTCGGCCATCAGGCTTACGCCCATAAGATCATCACCGGCCGCCGCAAGGCTTTCCTTCACAATCGCGAAAAAGGCGGCCTAAGCGGCTTCACCAAGATGTCGGAAAGCGAATATGACAATTTCGGCGCGGGACACGCCTCCACCTCGATTTCCGCGGCGCTGGGACTGGCGGTTGCCGATGAACTCAAGGGAATCGACGCCTGCCACGTGGCGGTGATCGGAGACGGCGCCATGTCGGGCGGCCTGGCTTTCGAAGGATTGAACAACGCCGGCATCCGCAAGAGCAACCTGCTGGTAATACTGAACGACAACCGCATATCGATAGATGTGCCGGCGGGTGCGCTGCATCGCCATCTGTTGCACATCACCTCCGGCGCCAACTACAACCGCATCAAGGAAAACATCTGGCGCACGTTGGGCGAAGGGCGCTTCCGCGCATTCTTGCAGGCGCTTACCCGCAGCACCAAGAAGTTCCTGCTTCACAACAGCCAGACGGTGTCCATGTTCGACTCCCTGGGCTTCAGGTATTTTGGTCCGGTGGACGGCAATGACCTGGAGCAGGTCATCAAGATGCTGACCCGCTTGAAGAGCATCAGCGGCCCCAAGATACTGCATCTGGTTACGGTAAAGGGCAAGGGTTACAAGCCTGCGGAGGAGAATCCCACCGTTTGGCACGCCCCCGGCGCCTTCGATCCCGAAACAGGAGAAACGATACACACCGGCGGCGGTCCCGACCGCTATCAGACTGTGTTCGGACAGACCATTACGGAACTGGCGGAGGCCGACAGCCGCATCGTGGGCATCACCCCCGCCATGCTGCGCGGCAGCAGCCTGGACATAATGAAGGAGAAATTCCCCGACCGCGTCTTTGACGTGGGTATCGCAGAAGGGCACGCCGTGACATTCTCGGCAGGCCTGGCGGCTGGAGGAATGCTCCCCTACTGCAACATCTACTCCACCTTCATGCAGCGCGCATACGACAACGTGGTGCACGATGTCGCCCTCCAGAATCTGAAGGTCGTCTTCTGCCTGGACCGTGCCGGTCTCGTGGGCGAAGACGGCGCCACCCATCAGGGAGTGTTTGACATGGCCGCCTTCCGCAGCATCCCCAACCTGGCCATCGCCTCCCCCGCTGACGAGGCCGACCTGCGCAACCTGCTCTACAGTGCCGCCGACAGCAGCTGGCCCGCCACTATTATAAGATATCCGCGCGGCTGCGGCGAAGGGGCCCAATGGCGCGACCGTCCGTTCGAAAGCATCCCCTTTGGCAAGGCCGTCCTTCTTAACGACGGCGCCAAGGTCGCCATATTATCTATAGGACCCATGGCCGGCAAATGCGCCAAAGTTGTGGAAGAGGCCCGGAAGAGACTTGGCGCAGAGATTCTGCACTACGACATGAGGTTCCTCAAACCTATTGATACTGAAGCCCTTGACCATGCCTGCAAAGTAGCCTCCACCTTAATCACCGTGGAGGATGGCAGCACCATCGGCGGACTCTTCGGTGCGACGAGCGAATATGTCGCCGCAAACGCTCCGGGAGTGCATGTGATTCCGGTAGGAGTGCCCGACAAATTCATCGAGCAGGCTAGCGTAAAAGAGCAATTTTCCGAGTGCGAAATGGGCTGGGAGAATATCCTAGAAAAAGTTACGGAAATTTTTGGTATTTAGAAAAAACCGTCTATCTTTGCAGTCCCAAAAAGAAGGGAAGCTATAGGCCGATATAGCTCA
>JAFZBQ010000054.1 GCA_017561665.1 Bacteroidales bacterium
ATTATTATTATCGGCCAAATATTTTGAGGATTTTTGCTAGTTTTCGTCTTTAAGAACGACAGATATCCGATTCTGCTCTTTTTGGACAGTGACGGATTCTATCTTGGATGGATCTATGCGTTTAAGACTGTCTTTGGGTACGACGACTCCGTTGACAGTCAGTTCTACGTCGGAATCGTTTTTGCGCACGACTATCACGGCGTCGTTTATGGTGTCTTTAGTGAGATCGTGCTGCAGTCGGAAAATAACTGGGAAAGTGTAGCGGACCTTTACTGGTTTGTCATTCTGCCTCCCGGGAGACCATTTGGGCGAACTTGAAACTACCCTGACTGCCTCTTTGTCAAGGGAAGGGTCTGCGCTGCGAAGTACCTTGACGTCAACCACATTGCCATCGGAGCCAACGGAGAACTGTAGGGTGACTCGCCCTTGGATACCATTCTTCTTGGCGTCGTAGGGGTAACGCAGATGCTGGTTGACCCATTGTGAGAATGCGTTGGCGCCGCCGCCCTGGAACTGGGGCTTCTGATCTACTAAAGCATATGGAATGGCCTCATCATCTTGTCCGGCAACGGCGGTGATGTTGCCTGTGGAATCCCTTTCCACTGCTGTTATTATGTCCATCGTTGTTATGCGCTTTACCGATGCCGGTTGTGTATTCTGTGGCTGTTTTGGTAACGGACGGGCGGCGGCGCCGAACATCACCACCAGCAGCGCAGCCAGCGGAAGGGCCGCGCCCAGGCGTAAAGCCGGCTGGCGGAATTTAATCCCCTTGACCATCATTGCAAAGCGTTTTTTGACCGGGCCTTGGATGAGTGCCGACGAGAGGTCGGGATAGTAACCGAACATCTGCTTGAAGATAGTCATCTGGTAGATATGTAAATCCACTCCGTCCTTCAGGGTGTCGCGGTCGGCCTCCCATTCCTGCAGTTGTGCGAGCGAGCTTAGCGCCATCCAGTAGAAAGGATTGAACCAGTACACAGCCCGCAGCAGCGAGAGCAGGAGCTTGTCCAGCGTATGCAGATGCAGGGCGTGACTGCTCTCGTGCGAGAGCACCACCACGCGCTCGCGCAGTTCCATTTCGCCGCCGATAAATACAGTGCGCCAGAAGGTGAACGGGGAGGTGACGTCGTCGTTCTCCACCAAGGTGTATCCGCGCTTGCGGGAGACGGTTCCCCGGCGGCGCAGGCGGGCAATCTTGAACAGGTCGCAGCATAGCAGGGCCAGGAATACTAATGCCACTAGAATATATACAGCTACAACTACTACCTGCCATACTGATACGGAGGCTGGGTTTTCAGCCGCCGCCGATACGGCTTCGGCCGTGGCCGTCGTCACCGGAATCTGCACATACTGAGCCTTGGCCGGTAGAATCGGCAGATTGAGGGCGGGAATTACTGCCGACAGAATCATAGTGCCGACCAGGAAGATGCGAGACGGCAGCGGAGCGACCTTGCCCTCCACCAACAGCCGGTACAGCGCCATAAACAGTGCGCTGCACACAATCGTCTCAAGCAGGTAAGCTATCATTTCTCCAGCATTTTAAGGATTTCGTCGGCCTCCTCCAGCGAGATGGCCTTGTTGTCGGAGAAAAAGCTCACCAGCCGGCTCAGCGACCCTCCGAAGAAATTGTTCAGAACGCCGGTCATATAGGTGCCGGTGTACTCCTCCTTAGGAATGAGAGGGTAGTACTCGTAGGTCTTGCCGTAGGCGGTGTGGCCTATGAATCCCTTCTTCTCAAGGATGCGGATAAAAGTGGATACGGTGTTGTAGGCGGGTTTGGGCTCGGGCATCTCGGCCAGCACGTCCTTTACAAAAACGTGCTCCTTTGCCCATACAACCTGCATAATCTGCAGCTCCGCCTGTGTCAGTTCCTGTGCTTTGCTCTTTTTCATACTGCAAAGCTATAACTAAATTTTTAGTTTGACAACTATTTTTTTAGTTGAACATGGTTTCTATATCCGTGGCTTGCGTACGATGCGGATAATTAGCGACACCAGATATACGAATAGCCCGTAGATGAGAGTAATCATATGGCATTTCACGCCACCCCATACTAATACAGGGCTGATATCACCGTTTGTTTGAATCAGGGCATCCGATGCGTTGTACCAGCCTAGAGCAATACTTATAAGGCATACGACAAGCGTAGCGATGCCGATTTCTTTCACCCAGGCGGGTGCTTTCCAGGCGGCAAACAGCAGGCATACCAGAAGGACGGTGATCAGGGACATCGTGAGAACGCCTCCTTGAACAAAGAGGCCAGGAAGGGAAGTAAGTGTAATCATAATAACAACTATTTGGTTTTTAACAAAAGTACGATTTACCGAAAAGAATCCCTACTGTCAAAACCCATCGTTAGGTAGTTAAATCCCACCAAAGGCAATCAGAGAATGGGTTTTAATACAAAATGACCTATCTTTACTTTTGCGATGAAGAATAAGCTCATAACTATTGGATTCTGGATAGCTGCCGTCGTGTTGATTGCAGTTCTGATTATGAGCATGGGCTTCTCTTTTCCCGAAGCTCTTCTTATTGGCGTTCTATTCCTTCCGGGAGTTCTGGCAGCACGCTATTTCTTGTCCAAGATATCCTTCAAATCACGCAAAGCCGGGCTGCTGGATGCCCTGTTTCTAATACTTGCCATTATGGTGGCCGAGACTGCATTGGTTGTATTTGCCAATATCTCTATTATCCAGATGCGTGATATTTTTCTCCTGACATATGAAGGGTATCCCAAGATGCTATTCAATCCAGTGTTCATCGGGATGACTCTAACCTTATTCATAGTTGGCGACACAGCTCTCTCCAGATATCTTGGCAAACGGTTCCCGTCAAAACAGACTCCGTTACATTTCGTCTCCGACCGCAGGACGATATCTCTCCTCAAAGACGAAATCCTATATATTGAGTCCAATGATACAGAAGTAACTGTCTATGCGACACAAGGCCGCAGTTTTCGCAACAAAACAGGTATCGGACAGTGGGAAGATATTCTTGGTGATGAATTCCTTCGGATTCACAGGTCATATCTGGTCAATACAGCTCACGCTACCCTCATAGCCCCCGATACCGTCACCGTTGCCGACGCCCGCCTTCCCGTCTCCCGCAAATACAAGGAATGGGTGTGTGCGGTGCTGCAAACAGAATCGAGGGCCTCTTGACAAATCGTTTGGGATATGGCGTGCTCCCAATGGCGTCAAATTTCTGCCATTGGGAGCAAATTCGGCCGTTTTTGATCCCAATGGGGTCGGAAAATTTCCATTGGGCGCACGTACGGTGCAAATGGGGATAAAAAGATTTGGAATCCCGGCCTTTCGCGTATTATATTTGTACTGACAGAGCACTGTGGCTTTGACAAAATGATTACGCGGATGGAGAAAATGATTTGGCTTGTCACCACGGATCACCTTGAAGATGGGTTGTGGTTTCCGGAAGAGGCGGATTTCAAGACAGGAATGAATTATGTGGCGGTCCTCGCCGCCGAAGGCTCGGTCTCAGTACTGGCTTTTATACTGATGTCGAATCACGTACACTTCGTTCTATACGGTGTGCGGGATGACGTATTGTGGTTTATCAACGAGTTCAAACGCCGCCATTCAAAGTATTTGCACGCGAAGTACGGCATAGAGAAGTTGCTGAAAGACAACGATGTGGATATCCGGGACCTCCCGCTGGAAGACGGGTCGGTTGAAAGAGCCATTGCGTATGTCCAGATGAATCCGGTCGCGGCGAATATATGTACACACCCAACCCAATATCCCTGGGGCACCGGAAATGTGTTTTTTAATGCAGCCAGACCAAAGGGCATCCGTGTGGATTCTCTGTCAGCCAGGGCGCGGTGGCGTATTCTTCGCAGCAAGACGGTCGTTCCGGGACACTGGATGATATCTGACGAAGGGTATATTCTGCCGTTATCTTACGTACACAGCGGCTTTGTGGAGATTCTCTACCATACGCCCAAGAGGATGGATTACTTCCTCAAGGTCTCCTCCAAGGCGCGGGTCAGGATAGAGCCTGGGGAATCATCGATACCGGCATTCACTGACCAGGTCATGCGGGTAGCCATTTCAGACCTCTGCCGGACACTGTTTGGGAAGGCCGCTTTCGACGAACTGTCTGAGAAGCAGAGAAGCGAGGTTCTGCGGCAGCTGCGATACAGGTTTTCTGCCAACATCCATCAACTAGCTCGCGTGGTTGGAGTTAGTTACGACGAAGCTGCAAGACTTCTGGATGCCAATCTCTAACGTAGCGTACCCAATGGCGGAAATTCGGCCCCATTGGGTACAAAATCGGCTCAAATCGTACCCAATGGAAGCATTATGACCCCATTGGGCGCAGTAGGGGCAGATGTGTGGAGCGTAGAGATAGTTGCGGAGGCGATGGCCTGGATATAGCTCGCGGTAGAGATGGCCTGGATATTGCAGGGTTTGCCGCAGAATAAAACCCTATGACCCTTCTCTCAAAAATCAGATTGTCGGCGAAGTTTGGCGGATCGGTGTACCTGGTGTCGGCCATCTTTACCCTCGTGGCGGTCGGCGTGGTTATCATCCTCAGTCCTGCGGACTTGACTTTCGGCATCGTAATCAAACTGATCAGCATCCCGCTCATCTTTTTGCTGAACAACTCCCTGTCCCGGCAGCAGGATATGTACTTCTATCTCAATCTGGGCATCAGCCGGAACGAGTACTACATTATCCCCTATGCAGTGGACCTTGCGGCTTTCATCATCCTAATGATTATTTCCTGCGCTATCGGCAATGCAATCTGAGAACACACTACTGGTAGACAGCGTCACCCTCAGCTTCGGGATCAAGCAGGTCTTGAACGGCGCCTACATCACCGCCCGGACAGGCCGCGTGACGGGGGTGCTGGGCCGCAACGGAACCGGGAAATCGTGCTTGTTCAAGTGCATTATGGGCGGGATCAAGCCGCAGAACATCTTCATACGGTTTAACGAAGAGCGGCAGACGGACTATCGTCACATAGGCAACCGCATCAAGTATCTGCCTCAGCAAGTATTCATCCCCGCAAGTATGACGCTCGGCGAAGCTTTCGACCTCTACGGCGTTGGTTACGAGGGCTTGATAGGGTTCGACACCATATTTCATTCTTACCGGAATCGGCCGCTGTACGAACTCTCCGGCGGCGCCATCCGCATTGCCGAGACATATCTTATCCTCCACGCAAAAGCCGAATTCTGCATTCTGGACGAACCTTTCTCCAACATCGCCCCTAAGTATGTCGAGAAGATGCAACGTATAATCGACGAGCAGAAGGCCACCAAGGGCATCATCATCTCCGACCATCTGTATGAATCGGTGATGGAATCTACCGACGACCTGTTTCTGATGAGCGACGGTTACACCCTACCTGTCAAGGAGCGGGAAGACCTGATCCGGCACGGCTATCTGCTACAATAGCGCATCTATACGGACTTCTTCCCATCAAGAGTGTTCCCAATGGAGGAAAATCGATCCCATTGGGTACAAAAACGGCCCAAATCGTACCCAATGGAAGCTTTTTGACCCCATTGGGTACATTAGGCGGGGTGGAGCGAGCATCGGGCCGCCGTGGCAGATACATCGCTGATTATCAGCATATTATCGAATGTCCCTTGCGTAAAAATGCGCAAGGGAGATGTTGTAAGGCGTTGGGTGGCAGGGTGTTAGGTGCCACGGGCGGTCGGTGGAGTAAAAAACACGGCCGGCCGGCGGAGCAAAAACAACGGGCGAGTTGCGAAAAATCGCAGTGACAGTTGGAGATTTGCGCAAAAATCATTAACCTTGTATATAATTCGGCAGACGCGTCAATCGGTTGACGAAAATCGATTGACGGAACGTCCAAATAGACAAACAATTACACGACATAATGGAACGCAAAGGTATCATCGCAGTAGGTAACTGGATTGTGGATTCAGTGAAGTTTATCACCGTTTATCCCCAGAAGGGGAATCTCACCAACATCGTGGGTCAGGACCAGGGCCTGGGCGGATGCGCCCACAACGTAATTGCCGACCTGGGCCACCTCAAGAGCGGCCTGCCGCTGTATGCCGGCGGCTGCATCGGCAACGATGAGCTGGGCCGGATGTGCCTGGACGAGTGCGCTGCCCTGGGCATTGATACCACCAATATGAAGGTGCTGCCGGGCGAGGCGACTTCCTATACCGATGTGATGACCGAAACCAGCGGCGGAGCGGCCCGCACGTTTTTTCACTGCCGCGGCGCCAACGCAAAGCTCACGGTAGAGCAGGTGCTGGCCTCCCAATCCCCCGCCAAGATCTTCCACCTGGGCTACCTGCTGCTGCTGGACGGCCTCGACAAGGAAGACCCGGAATACGGCGTGGCGGCTGCCCGCGCTTTGGACGGCCTGAGCAAGCAGGGCTACCTGACCAGCGTCGATGTCGTGTCCGAAGAGAGCGACCGTTACCAGAAGATAGTGCTCCCGTGCCTGAAATATACCGACTACCTGATTGTGAACGAGGTGGAGGCGGAGAACAGCCTCGGCATCAAGCTGCGCAAGGCCGACGGCAGCATCAAATTCTCCGACGTTGAGGATGCCGCCCGCGCGCTTCTCGATAAGGGTGTAAGGAAGATGGTCGTGATCCACTTCCCGGAAGGCGGCGTGGTGGCCACCAAGGAGGGTCGTTGCTGCAGCGCGCCCAGCTTCAGTCCCGCCAAGGAGGAAATCGTTTCCACAGTCGGTGCCGGCGACGCGTTCTGCGCCGGAGCCCTGTACGCAATCCACGAGGGCTATGATCTCGAGGACCTGCTGGACTTCGCGAGCGCCTGCGCCCGCTTCAACCTGTTCAACAGCACCTCCACCGGCGGCGCACCCGACATCGACACCGTAAAGGCGTTCTTAGCTTCCCGTAAAGCGTAACCAAACGGGGCCGCCTTGCCGGAAGCCCAGAAAGCGATATTCATAAACCACAGCAAACAACTAATATAACATAACGAATATGAAACGTTCCGAGATCAACGCGATTATCCGCGAAAACAAAGAACTCTGCCGCAAGGGTCATTTCTACCTCCCTGCCTGGGCCGACTGGACCCCCGCAGACTGGGCCAAGAAGGGCGCCGAGTGCGCCGAAATCAAGAACAACTGTATGGGTTGGGACATCACCGACTTTGGCAGCGGCGACTTCGAAAAGATTGGCCTGAGCCTTATAACCCTGCGCAACGGCAACCCCGAGCGCGACAACAAGCCCTACTGCGAAAAGATTATGATGGTGCGTCCGGGCCAGGTGACTCCGACCCACTTCCACTGGAAAAAGATGGAGGACATCATTTTCCGCGAGGGTGACGGCGAATTCTGCATGAAACTCTGGAATGCCGACCCCAAGACGGAGCAGCTGATAGAAGGCGGCACCGTGAAACTGAAGGTGGACGGCGTAGTGACCGAGTTCGAGGCCGGCAAGACCTACAAGATCAAAAAGGGCCAGAGCGTATGCTACACCCCGTATATCTATCACACTTTCTGGGCCGAAGGCGCTACCTGCCTGATTGGCGAAGTGTCGATGGTAAACGACGACGCAGCCGACAACCGCTTCTGGGAGCCGATTGGCCGCTTCCCAAAGATTGAGGAGGACGAACCCGCCGAGGCACTGCTCTGCACCGAATACCCCGAACTGAAATAGGAGAGAATGACCATGAAACAGGCGGTAATGTATGGTGGCGGAAACATCGGGCGTGGCTTCATCGGCGCTCTCTTTTCCCGCGCAGGATACCAGGTGACCTTTGTGGACGTGGCCGCCCCGGTGGTCGACGAGCTGCAGAGCCGCCGCTGCTATCCGCTGCGCATTGTTTCTGCCGAAGGCAACACCGACCTTAAGATAGAGAATGTCACCGCGGTAAACGGCAACGACGTCGAGGCTGTGGCAAGCACCATTGCCGGATGCGAGATTATGGCCACCGCCGTGGGCGCCCGCATCCTCAAATTCATCGTCCCGAACATCGTTGCGGGCCTGCGCAAGCGCTGGGCCGAAGGCGGCAAACCGCTCAACATCATCATCTGCGAAAACCTGAACGACGCCAACAAGATTATCGAGGGGATGATAAAGGAGCAGCTCACCGCCGAAGAGTGCGCTAAGTTCGACGAAACCGTCGGGCTGGTGGAGGCCTCCATCGGCCGTATGGTGCCGGTTCAGACCGACGAGATGAAGGACGGCGAGCCGCTGCGCGTGTGCGTAGAGAGCTACGGCTTCCTGCCTGTGGACAAGGCCGCCTTCAAGGGAGAGATTCCCGAGGTCGCCGGTATGGTCCCGTTCGAGCCGTTCGACTTCTTTGTAAAGCGCAAACTCTTCATCCACAATATGGGCCACGCCACCACCGCCTATCTGGGCGGCCTGATCGGTCTGGAGTATGTATGGCAGGCGATAGACAACGCCGACATCCGCGTAATCGCGCAGAATGCGATGACGGAGAGCGCGATTGCCCTCTCCCGCCATTACAATGTGCCGCTGGACGGCATCCTGCTGCACATCACCGACCTGTTGGGCCGTTTCGGCAACAAGGCGCTGGGCGACACCTGCGCCCGCGTGGGTGGCGACCCCGCCCGCAAACTGGCCAAGGCCGACCGCCTGATCGGCTCGTCTTTGATGGCACTGGAGGAGGGCATCACTCCGGCTTATATCGCTGTAGGCGCCGCCGCCGGCATCAAACGCTATCTGGACGAGGCGGGCGAGGCACAGAGCGTGGCCGCGGCAGAGAAGGTTCTTGCCGAGGTCAGTGGTCTGGAGTCCGGCAGCAAACTCGCCGGTCTGATACTGCCGTATTATAAAATGATAATCGAAGGATGCACCCTGGAGGCCCTCCGACGTGCGGCAGGCGCCCTCAAGGCATCCTCGCTGGAAAAAGTGATCTAAGCATCCGTGAAACGCATTAGTCTCATAGTACTGTTGCTCGCCGCCGTCTCTTGCGCAAAGCCGGACTACACCGCACTGGTGAACGTCTTTGCGGGAACCGACGGGGCGGGGCACTGCCATCCGTGCGCGGCGCTGCCGTTCGGCGCGGTGCAGGCGGGTCCGCAGACGGGCAACTACGGCTGGGACTATTGCGGCGGCTACCAGTGGCGCGACACGGTGATGATGGGTTTCTCCCAGAACCGAATCGATGGCACCGGCAGCAGCGAGCTGGGCGATTTGCTGATGATGCCCTTCACCGGCGAAGCGATTCGCGAGAACTACCAAAGCCGCTTTGACAAGGCGACCGAAACGGCCACTCCCGGCTATTATGCTTGCGACCTTACTGATTTCGGCATCAAGGCGGAGATGACCTGCACGCCGCACGTGGCGCTGCACCGCTACACAGGCGGCGAGCCCATAAAGCTCCTGCTGGACCTCCAGAGCGCGCAGATTGGCAGTTTGCAGCGGATGTACAACCGCGTTGTGGACTGTGCTGTGGACTATTCCGACCCCATGCGCGTAACTGGCTACACCCACAGCAAGGCCTGGAACGACCGTACCATCTATTATGAGATAACCTTCAACCGTCCCTATACCGTGGCTGCCGAACTGCCTCTGAGGGACACTGCGGAGAAGTATCACCGCACGGTTCTGGACTTTGGCAGCAGCACCGAGCCGCTGATGGTTAAGGCGTCGATTTCTATAGACGGTATAGACGGAGCTCACGGCAACATAGAGAAAGAACTCCCCGGCTGGGATTTTGAGGCAACCCGCAAGGCTGCCAAGGCCGCCTGGAACGAGCACCTCGGTCGTATAGAAATAGAGGGCAGCAAGGAACAGCAGCGGATATTCTACACCGCGATGTACCACCTGATGCTGCACCCCAACGACATTTCCGATGTCGACAAGCCGGCATTCTATTCCACACTGTCGCTGTGGGATACCTTCCGCGCGGCGCATCCGCTGTTTACCATAATCGCTCCGGAAATAGTAGACGACGTGGTGAACTCGTTCATGCGATACTACCGCGCGCAGGGCTTCCTCCCCATCTGGACGTTGTGCGGCACAGATAATTATGGCATGATTGGCAACCACAGCGTACCGGTGATTGTGGATGCTTACCTCAAGGGATTCAATGGCTTCGACCCCGACACCCTCTACGCCGCCATCAAGTGCTCACTTACCGAAGATCATATCAAATACGACTGGGGAGCATACGATGCTTGCGGCTATTTCCCGGACGACGTAACAATAGTGGAGAGCGTCTCCCGCACCCTGGAGTGCGGCTTTGACGACTGGTGCGCAGCGCAGATGGCACAGAAGCTTGGCCACGAAGATGACGCGGAATTCTTTACCAAGCGCGCCGGCTACTGGCACAACGTATTCGACCCCGAAACGCATCTTATGCGTGCCCGCAACTCCAAGGGCGAATGGGAGACCCCGTTCAATCCCTTCCGCGTGGCCCACTGGAAGACCGGCGGCGCCTATACCGAAGGCAATGCCTGGCAGTATACCTGGCACGTGTTGCAGGATCCCGAAGGGCTGATGGAGGCGATGGGGGGCCGCGAGGCCTTTACTGCCAAGCTTGACACCCTGTTTGCCCTTAACGGCGATTTGGGTGACGGCGAAAAGGTGGACGTCAGCGGCCTCATTGGCCAGTACGCCCACGGCAATGAGCCGAGCCACCATATAATATATTTATACTCCCTGGCCGGTGAGCGCGACAAGGCGGCCGGCCTTATCCGCGAAGTCTGGACCAGTCAGTACAAGGACGGCCCCGACGGCCTTTCCGGCAACGACGACTGCGGCCAGATGAGCGCCTGGTACATTTTCTCCGCCCTTGGATTCTATCCCGTGAACCCCGCCAGCGGCCAGTATGTGATAGGCGCACCGCAACTTAAAAAGATGAAAATCCACCTTCCCGGCGGCAAGATGTTCACCGTGAAGGCAAACGACATATCAGAAACCAACCACCGTGTAGCCGACATAACGCTTAACGGAGAGCCGCTCACAGGCGCGACAATCTCCCACAAGGCGATTATGGATGGCGGCACACTTGAATTTACGATGCGGCAATGAAAAGATATCTGACACTGATAGCTGCCGCATTGATGTGCATAACGGCGGCAGCGGGCAACGGCAAGTACGTGAATATGTTTATGGGCACGGCGGGCGACCACGGCCAGGTGAGCCCTGCGGCACAGGTCCCCTTCGGGCTGGCGAGCGTCTGCCCCGACTGCTATGCCAGGGACCGCCACGCCGGTTACGACTATGAGGTGACCCAGATCAAGGGCGTCTCCGTTACCCGTATGAGCGGCACGGGCGGCGACGGCACCGGCGGCAATCTCCGCATTTTCCCGGCAATGCCCGGCACCGCACTCCATATTGTAAAAGAAACCGAGTCGGCCGAACCCGGATACTACACCGCCACCTTCACCGGTGGCATCAAGTTGGAGGCATCGGCCACCAAGCATTGCGCAATCGAGCGCTACACCTTCCCCAAAGGCGGCGACAAAGTACTTTATATAGATTTCAATTCGGCCATCGATCAGCGCCGCAGCGCCTGCAGCTTCTCTTTCAACGGCTCCGGCTGCGTCCAGGGATGGGTAGAAACATCCACCGTATGCAACTTCGGGGCATACCGGCTCTATTTCAAGATAGAGACAACTGCGCCGTTTACCGTAGAAAAACAGGACGGCACATCGGCACTGCTGCGCTTTAGCGACAGCACCCGCAGTGTTGAGGTCCGCATCGGCCTGTCCTCCATAGGCCAGGAGAGCGCCGCCGCCGAACTGTCGGCAATCGCTGCCAAAGGTTTCAAGACCGTCCGCCGCGAGGCCGCTGCTGCCTGGGACAAGATTCTGGGCAAGGTCGATGTCCAGGGCGGCACAGAAGAACAGAGAATCCTGTTCTACACCAGCCTCTACCGCGTATACCTGAGCCCGTTCGATGCCACCTTCAGCGGTATGTACAAGGGATCAGACGGCAAGATTCACCTTGCCGGCAGGCGTACGTTCTACAGCGGCTGGAGCATGTGGGACACCTTCCGCACCAAATTCCCGATGCTGTGCCTGCTCTCTCCGCGCGAGATGGAGGATATATGCTTCTCCTTGGTACAGCTCTACAAGAGCGGCAAACTCAATTGGGCGACTATGACCGAGCCGGTTCCCACGGTCCGCACGGAGCACAGCCAGATAACCCTGCTGGACGCTTACCTCAAGGGCATCGTCGGCTTCGATATGGAATCGGCCTTCCCGGCAATGGAAGCTGAGGCCGATGCCGGCCGCGTCGCCGGCGCCAAGAATGGTCTGCTGCGCAATTCGCCCGACCAGAAAATGGAGACTGCCTACGACTTGTGGGCGATGTCCCGAATCGCATCGGTAATTGAAAATACCGCCGCAGAGAACAAGTATGCGGCAGAAGCAGAAGAACTCTTTGAGCAGACCTGGAAACAGGAGTTTATGAATATAGACGACACCTATTCGCAGATGAAGGGCAACGGCCTGTATCAGGGAACCCGCTGGCAGTATCGCTGGGCGGTGCCGCCCTTTGCCGGCAAGATGTCGGAGTGGGTGGGGAAGGAGACCCTGGCGACCCAGCTGGGCGATTTCTTTGCCCGGAACCAGTTCAACCAGGGCAACGAACCCGACATCCACACGCCGTTTATGTTCCACCTGTTCGGCCGTCCGGACAAGACTGCATCCACAGTGAATGCGCTGCTCACCGACGAGAGGATGATACACCGCTACGGCGGCAACGCCGAATTCCCCAAACCGTTTGTGGGCCGCGCCTTCCGCAACCGAACCGACGGCTACGCTCCCGAGATGGACGAGGACGACGGCACCATGAGCGCCTGGCTGATGTTCGCCCAGATGGGATTCTATCCCACCTGCCCAGGCATCCCCGAATATGCGATGTTCACCCCTCTGTTCGACAAGGTGGTGCTCCATCTGGACCACGACGTCACCATTATCCGCCGCTGCGAGCCGGCCAAGGCCAAAAGCATTACGGTGGATGGCAAGCCGCTTTACGATTTTACCATAACCCACGCTGAACTGTGCGCTGCACGCACCATAATATTCGAATGACCATGAAAAGATTGATAGTCATATTTGCGATAGCCCTGCTGATGCCGGCCATCTCACAGGCCAAATCCGGGGATGATTTCTCTCCCGTTGACCTGGTCAACCCGCTGATGGGCACCCAGTCCCACCATTCGTTCTCCCAGGGCAACACCTATCCCGCCATCGGCCGCCCATGGGGTACCCACCTCTGGACGCCCCAGACCGCTGCCAACAAGGATACCTGGACCTACGTCTATACCGCATACAAGATCCGCGGCATCAAGATGACGCACCAGCCCAGTCCCTGGGTTGGCGACTACGGCCAGTTCAGCCTGATGCCGGTGACCACCGGTCCATTCACGGACGAGAATCAGCGTGAAAGTTGGTTCACCCACAAGGCGGAGGTTGCCAAGCCCTATTACTATAGCGTATATCTGGCAGAGCACGACGCTACGTTCGAGCTGACGCCCACTATGCGCGCCGCCCGTGTCAGGATTACCTATCCGGAGAAGGAGCAGTCCTATCTGGTGGTGGATGCCTTTGAAAAGGGTCCCGCCGGCGGTTCTGAAATCAAGATAGATGGCAACCGCATCTACGGCGTCTCCCGCAAGATTCACAACCAGTCGCTCAATAAAGCCAATCAGCTCTGGTTTGTGATTGAGAGCGACACACCTTTCGAGACGGCCGATGTCGTGACGGCAGAAGAGGGCCACGCACTTGCGCTGGTCGGCTTCAAGACCGCCCGCGGCCAACAGGTGAACCTCCGCGTGGCCGGCTCTTTTATAAGTGCGGAACAGGCGGAGCAAAACCTCAAGGAGGTTGAGAAAGATTTCGATACTATAAAGCAGGAGGGCCGCGACGAGTGGAACACTCTTATGGGCCGCATCAAGGTCGAAGGAGGAACTGCCGATGAGCAGAAGACCTTCTACAGCTGCCTCTACCGCAGCCTGCTGTTCCCTCACGACCTTTCTGAAATCACCGCCGACGGCCGTCGGGTGCACCGCAGCCCCCACGACGGCGATATTCACGACGGTTATCTGTTTACCGACACCGGTTTCTGGGATACTTTTCGCTGCCTCTTCGGTCTGCTGGATCTGGTATGGCCCGACCAGGCCGCAAAGGTTCAGGAGGGTCTGGTGAATCACTATCTGGAGAGCGGCTTCCTGCCCGAATGGTGCAGTCCCGGCCATTGCCCAACCTGCATGATCGGCAACAACAGCGCCAGCGTGGTGTCTGAAGCATATATAAAGGGACTTCGCGGCTATGACATAGAGAAACTCTGGGAAGCCCTGGGTCACGGCGCCCACGCCGCTTTGGAGGGGACAACCGCCACCGGCCGTCTTGGCTGGGAGCATTACGACAAGCTGGGATATGTGCCCTGCGACGTGAATATCCGCGAGAGTGCGGCCCGTACCCTGGAATATGCCTACGACGACTGGGCCATCTGGCGTCTGGGCAAGGAACTGGGCAAGAGCGAGGCTGAACTGGCACCGTACGCAAAAGCCTGCCAGAACTACCGCAACCTATATAGAAAAGAGGTCGGGATGATGAGCGGCCGCAAGAGTGACGGCAGCTGGCCCGAACCGTTCAATCCCTTCAAATGGGGCGGCGACTTTACCGAGGGTAATGCCCTGCAGTATACCTGGAGCGTGTTCCACGACCCTGCCGGCTTGGCAGAGTTGATGGGCGGCTGGGACTGTTTCGCCCACGCCCTGGACACCCTCTTTGAACTGCCTCCTATCTACGACGACAGCTACTACGGATTCACAATCCACGAGATACGCGAGATGCAGGTGATGAACCTGGGCAACTACGCCCACGGCAACCAGCCTGCCCAGCACGTGATTTATATGTACGATTGGTGCGGACAGCCCTGGAAGGCCCAGGCGCGAGTCCGCGAAGTGATGAAAAAGTTCTACAATGCCGCTGCCGACGGCTATTGCGGCGACGAGGACAACGGCCAGACATCGGCCTGGTATGTATTCTCCGCAATGGGATTCTATCCCGTCTGCCCCGCCTCGGGCCAGTATGCGCTGGGTTCGCCGCTGTTCAACAAGGTCACCGTCAGCCTGGAAAACGGCAAAAAGATCGTCATCTGTGCAGCTGATAACAGCGAAAAGAACGTATATGTCGGAGGCCTGAACCTTAACGGCAAGAAGCACACGGCAAATTATATAACCCACGACCAGCTGACAAAGGGTGCCAAACTCCGCTTCAAGATGCAGCCGCAGCCCGACACCGCCCGCGGCACCGCACCCAAGGACCGTCCTTATTCATTCAGCGAGAACAAATAACCAAATCAAATACAAATGAAATTTTTAAAAACAATCATCCCAATCCTGCTGGCGCTGCTTGTGGCCACAACGGCTGCAAGCGCGGCGAATGTCACCGTCAGCGGCGTTGTGATTGACAACGGGGGAGAACCCATTCCGGGCGTAGTGCTCGTGGGACCCGGGTCAGTGCACGCAGTGACCGACATCGACGGCAGGTTTACCATCACCGTTCCGGATGGGGGAGAGGTCAAGGTCACCTGCCTCGGATACCTTTCGTATTCGTTCAAGGCCCACAAGGGTGACAGGATGACCATTACCCTGATGGAGGACCACGAGAGCCTGGATGAGGCCGTGGTAGTGGGCTATGGTACGCAAAAGAAGGCGGTAATCACCGGTTCGGTGACCAACGTTTCCAGCCGCCAGATTGCCACCACCACAGCCAATGACTTGGTTACCAAGCTGCAAGGTAAGGTATCCGGCCTCAACATCCGTAACAACACCTCCACTCCGGGTGCCTACGACCACTCCATCAACATCCGCGGTTTCGGCAGCCCGTTGTATATCATCGACGGCATCAACCGTGAGAGTACCGACTTCAACAAGTTGAACTCGGAGGATATCGAGAGCATCACCCTGCTTAAGGATGCATCCGCCGCCATCTACGGTATCAATGCCGGCAACGGTGTAATAATCGTCACTACCAAGAGCGGCAGCGAGTCCGGAGCCACCAGGTTCCAGTTCAACGCCAATATGGGTATCTCCACTCCGACCGACCGGGTGCGGATGGCCAATGCCTATGAGTATTACTGGCTGCGCAATGCCGCCAACATCAATGCCGGAGACCCCGAGTTCATTTCCCCGAGTGAACTGGAAGCGTGGAGGATTGCCTGCGAAACCGGTTCTGACTATCAGACCTTTGGCGAGGACGGCGAGATTATCCACCACCGGAATACCGACTGGTACTACGAGACCTGCAAACAGTTCAGCGTCCGTCAGGAATATTCCCTCTCTGCCGACGGCGGCTCCAAGAACGTCAAGTACTATTTCAACGTCAACTACTCCAACGACAACGGTCTGTTGCGCAGCGGCGATATCAACTACGACAAGTGGAGCTTCCGCAGCGTTATCACCGCCAAACTGGCCAGGGACCTCAAACTGGTGGCCAACGTTTCCGGTTATATGGACGACCGCTGGGATCCCGCGGCCGATATGTTCAACGTATTCCGCGGAACAATCTGCCTGCTGCCCACCGGCAGCGTATATGCCAATCCCTTCGTTGAGCCGTATAACGCGTATCCGTATTATCACAGCGTAAAGGAAGGCCAGAGCTACAACGCCGTGGCACAGTCGTATATAGACGATTGCGGCTACCACCATTACGTGAACAATGCCATCCAGAGCGTCTTCTCGCTCTCCTACACACCGGAGTGGCTTCCCGGCCTGGAGGTGATGGGGAAGGTGTCGTTTGACAAGCGTTTTGCCCAGACCAAGATTCTGCGCAAGAACTGGAAGATGTACACCTACAACGAACTCACCGGCACCGTGGCCGACGAGGACTGGAACCCGAACGTCCAGATCAAGAACACCGACGATTATGTCCACCTGTACAACTATCAATTACAGGCCAACTATCACGTGGATCTCGGCCAGCATCACATAGGCGCATCGCTTATCGGCGAGGCTACCAAGCGTGACCGCGACTACAACAGCATCAACAAATACTTCGACTTCTTCACCCAGGCGGAGATAGACTATGCCGGCGACAAGGACCAGAGCACCGGCGGTAACGAAGACCACCAGCGCAAACTCGGTTTCATCGGCCGTTTCAATTACGACTACGCAGGCAAGTATCTGCTGGAGGCGGCTGTCCGCCGCGACGGCAGCTACCGCTATCATCCAGACGTCCGCTGGGGTACCTTCCCGGTGTTCTCTGCCGGCTGGCGTATTTCGGAGGAGAAGTTCATGAAGGAGAACGTCAAGTGGCTCAGCAACCTCAAGTTGCGTGCGTCGTGGGGTATCCTGGGTGAGGACGCCGGCAATGCATTCCAGTATATTTCCGGCTACGGCATCGGCGGCGGCGGATGGTGGGAGTATATTCCCGGCAGCGTAACCTACGGTGTTACCAGCCCCGCGCTGGTCAACGAGCATCTCTCCTGGCTCAAGTCCTATCTGGCCGACATCGGTCTGGACATCGGCCTTTTCGAGAACAGGCTCTCCCTCACTGTGGATGTGTTCCAGAAGGACAAGACCGGTCTGTTGGCCACCAGAAGCGTGGACCTGCCCAACACTTACGGAGCATCGTTCCCTCAGGAAAACCTGAACAGCAACCGCACCAAAGGTATCGAGTTCAGCTTTGACTGGCAGGACCGCATCGGCGACTTCTTCTACTCGATAAAGGGTAATGCCACCTACGGCCGAACGATGGATATGTATGTAGAGCACGGCCCTTTCACAGGTTCCTGGTCTATATATCGCAACGCCAAAGACTACCGTTGGAACAACCTGGGATGGGTTTATACTTTGAAAGGTCAGTTCCAGACTGCAGAAGAGATTGAAGCGGCGCCCGTTTACAGCACTGCCATCGGTAACAGGTATATGCAGCCTGGCGACTGGATTTTTGAGGATGTAAACGGCGACGGTACCATCGACGGCGATGACTACCGGCCGATTACCCTGGAGCCGGGTAAAGCGCCGATATGGAACTATGGTCTCACACTTGACGGCAGTTTCCGTGGTTTTGACTTCAGCGTACTGTTCCAGGGCGCGGCCGGCTTCACGGCACATTACGACGGCCCTTACGCAGAACCATTCTGGCTTGGCGGCAACGCTCCCGCATATATGATGGATTCCTGGCATCACGAGGACCTGTTCGACTCCAGCAGCCCCTGGGTGCCCGGTTACTTCCCGGCAATACGAACGGGAGACAAGGCTTGTAACTACAATTCCCCCAGCAGCTTTACATACAAGGATTGTTCTTATGTCCGCCTGAAGAACGTCGAGCTGGGATATACCTTCCGCCAGAAGGTCCTCAAGATGGCGCACATAGAGAAGTGCCGCATCTTCGTAAACGTTTACAACCCCATAACCTGGTGTAACAAGTTCATCAAGGCCTACGACCCCGAAAAAGTGGCAGGCCAGCAGAACCTCGGATGGAACTATCCTCTGATGATGACCTTCAACTCAGGTATCAACCTCAATTTCTAAAGGAGGCGCGTTATGAAAAAGACTACAACAATCATATTGATGATTGCGGCAATCGCCGCATTTGGGTGTCAGCCTCTCAACGATTTCCTGGACGTTAAGCCTACCAACAAGGTCTCTGCAGAAGAGGTGGTTTCCTCTCCCGCCGGTATTCAGGCTTTCCTGGCAAACCTCTATTACAGGATGCCCATCGAGGCGTTCGATTTCACAGCGGAGAGCAAGCCCTGCCCGGACCAGGGTTATAAGGACGGCTTCCACTTCAACGACGGCGCCCCCAACAACAGTGCCCGCTACGTGTGGCTGCTCACCGACGACTGCACCGGTCCCGAAGTGGATGATATCCCCGATGACGCCTACTATCTGTGGTGGGATACCGCGTTCCAACTGCTCCACGACCTGAATGAGTTCACCGCCCTGATTCCTACCATGGAATCGATTAACGACGACACCCGCAGGGAACTTACAGGTCAGAGCTGGTTCATCCGCGGCCAGATCTACTTTGCACTTGCCCGCCGCTATGGCGGTGTGCCCAAGATAGAGACTGTGGAGCCTCTGGATATCAACGACGATGAAGCGCTGGAAAAACTCATTGCAAGGCTTAAGATCCCGCGCATGAAAGAGGTGGATACCTGGGATTATGTCATCGAGTGCTTTGACAAGGCTGCAGAATACCTCGGCGAAACCGACAACGGTCACCATACCATGGCTACCAGGTGGACGGCACTGGCTTACAAGAGCCGCGCCGCGCTTCACGCCGCTTCCCTTGCAAAATTCTGGGATCTCGCACCGCTTACGGGCGAAGCCGTGGATGCAGGCTGCGTGGGCGGCTTTACCACGGACGATATGAACCGCTGGTATCAGGCATGCCTGGACAGCAGCAAGGAACTCATAGAGAGCGGCCGCTTCAGCCTGTATATGCCCAACCCCAAAAATCCCGAGGAGGCCACAGAAAACTACATCCATATGTTCCAGAAGCCGGAAGACGCTTACTGCGAGACGATATTCGTCAAAGGTTTCTTCAAAAAGGGCCGTAAATACGGCACCAACCAGGACGTCTGGGGGCAGCCGGCGCAGACCGGCGGCGCCTGGCCCCATCCCGGCCGTATGAATCCTACCCTGGAGTTCGTGGAGAACTTTGCAACATACGACAGCCCGGAAGAAAGCGTCAAGTTTGTCACCTACGAAGACGAACAATTCGATTATGACGGCTACAAGGCGGATCGGGTATATTACAAGTATGACAACCCCCTGGATATGTTTGCAGGCAAGGATGCCCGCCTGGCGGCCATCACCATCCTGCCCAATTCCTACTGGCGTGACACGCTTATCGTGATTCAGTGCGGCGTGGTTGACATGCAGGGCAAGATTCATCACGATATCAGGGGTGACATGAAAGCCCAGTATATGGGCTGGGACGGCAAGGTCCACTATCAGTTCGGGGCTGCCGACAACAAGTTCTTCAGCGGCTTCTGCTACGAACGCGGCAACAACACCCGCACGGGCTTCAGTTTCCGCAAGTATATGGATCCTACCTTCGTTTCTTCAGGATCCGTCTGGAACGAATCCACCACCGACTGGATCGACATCCGCTATGCCGAGATTCTGCTCAACTATGCCGAGGCTTATGCAGAGAGTGGTCTGGGTGATGGCGGCCTGGCACACCAGTGCCTGAATGCCACCCGCCACCGTGCGGCGTTCACTACCGACATTCCCGTAACGGTAGAGAATGTACAGCGGGAGCGCCGTTCCGAACTCGGTATGGAGAACAACCGCCACTGGGATCTGATCCGCCGCCGTGAATATCATCAGATATTCCGCAGCTATCGTCGCGGCGCATTGGAACCCATCCTGGACCTTCGAGACGGCAAGACCTTCTTCGTGAGGGCATACCGCCAGTATGCAAAAATCAATACCTTCAAGGAGAAATGGTACTATCGCGGCATTCCCGGCTGGAATGTCAGCGGACTTATAAAGAACCCTCAGCAATAAAATGAATACGCACATTATGAAAAAGT
Source organism: Bacteroidales bacterium (assembly GCA_017561665.1). Taxonomy (GTDB): domain Bacteria; phylum Bacteroidota; class Bacteroidia; order Bacteroidales; family UBA932; genus Equibacterium. Next base: position 20,456 of record JAFZBQ010000054.1, read on the forward strand.
TATTTAACTGGATATTGTTCATCTGCCTGGCATCGGCCCTTCCGGCATGCCTGGGAGACAACTATCAGCAGCCCGATGCTGCTTTCCACGGCGGCGTATTCGATGCCGAAACCGGCGAACTGATGCTGCAGGATATCGGCGGAGAGGGTTCCCAGATAGAAGTTCTGGAGTGGACCAAGGACAAAGACGGCAATCTGATCTATCCCAAGCCCGACACCAGTCGCCTCAATTTCATGACCGACGGCAATTATCGCGACAACAACTTCTTCAAGGGTGACTACCGCGTGCAGTTCAGCCTTACCAACTTCAACCCGGCTACGGTGCAGCTCAGCAGCAAGGATTCTGAGATATGGGACGACAGCGTGACCGTTACCGACGAAGAGACCGGTGAGACCCGTACCACCAATTTCAAGGTGATTCACCTCTCCGGCGACACCGAGATGAACATCACCGCGGTGCCGTGGTGCCGCGTCAGCGTCAAGGAGATAGTATTTGACGAAACAAAACAGCGTGTGTTTGCCCAGTTTGAAGTGGAGGCCACCACAGACGATCCTGTAAAGGAAGTCGGCCTGTTCTGCGACGAGTCGCCCCACGTGTCCTATAGTATCAACTATTATGGCGCTCAATCCACAAAACAAGTGGCAGTGAACAAGGTGCTCAAGGAACCCACGGTCTTCACAGTCAAGATGCCTCTTGAAATGTTCCAGGACAAGGATGGCGGCAAGGATTATTATGTCCGCGCCGGTGCCCGTTCGTCGCATACCGACGCCCGCTGGAACTATGCTCCCGCTGTCAAGATCCATATTGATGTCAAGCCGGTTGCTGTCAAACCGCTGGGTATCCGCTGGGATCTTTTCGACAAGAAGTACGAAGCAATGTGGCAGGCTGGCAAGCACTATACCCTGGACCAGCTTTATTTCGATGACAAAGATTTCAAGAGCGGTGACGGTTGCTATGTGACTGTTTCAGGTCCGGTGGATCCGGACCCCGGCTATAGGATTACCACATACATCTCTCCCGGTGAGAAATCGGGCGGTATAAGGCCGACATTCGATATTTCCAGCATTCCGGAAGAGGGTTGTCACATGCAATTGACACTCTATATCTCTGATGCGACCAAATTTACGCATGACGAAAACAGCCAGATTGAGATAGGTTCAAATGGCGTCTTCGACTCAGAAGAGGTATGCTGGATATTCGGAGCGGTTCCTTTTAAAAACGGATGGCAGACCCTTGATCTCTCTGTGGCAGATCCTTCCGGAAAGTCGGGCTCCCTGCGCCGTAACCACATGAACTGGTTCCGTTTCTATCATAGGGATAAAGAAGGTAATGCAACCGTCAAGTTCGATGAGATACGCTTCTACTACAAGACTATGCTGGAGGGCTGTGATGCTGTTGCCGGCTGGGCCGGATCGGGTCCGGTGAGTCTGGACGAAAGCGATTTCAAGGAGGGCGAAGGTGCCGTATCCACAGTGAACAATGACAGCGGCATACGCCTGCAGAAGACCTGGGTCAGTGAGTATGTGCCCGCTCCTAAGAAAAAAGGGCATTTCGAGTTCTGGCTCTATGTCTCCGATGCCTCCGCTTTCAACGGAGTGGACAACCAGGTTGAGATAGGCAGTGCCCAAAGAGCAGACGCACAGGAACTGCATTGGAAGCTTCCTACCTTGATAAATGGATGGAACAAGGTAGACCTCAAACTTGAAGACGCAGTTTCGGTTCCCGAAAATGATCCTGATAAAGGAGAAATAGAGATGGACTTGAGGCATATGAACTGGTTCCGCGTCTACAGTAATTGCAAACTGCCTGTCGGCAGCGTCACGATGAAGGTAGACCGACTGCGTTTCTACAAGGAGGGCGCGGATATGTCCCTGGCAGATTTTCAGGAATGATAACCAATAATCAATCTAATCAACAATTAATACCTTACTTATGAAAAGAGCATTGTTAGCTTTATTTGCAGTCGTTGCGCTTGTGACGGCCTGCGTGAAGACTGTCAAGGTTACGGGTATCACCTTTGACAGACAGGAAGCTACTGTAGAGGTTGGAGGCACGATCACCATCAGGGCGATAGTCAATCCGGCCGATGCAGAAAACCCGACCCTCAACTGGAGTTCCAGCGATGCCTCGGTTGCTACAGTCGACAATGGAAAGGTCACCGGTGTCAAGCCCGGAAAAGCCACCATCACCGCGACCTCCAGCGACGGCAGCAACGTCAAGGCTACCTGCGAGGTGACCGTCACGGAGAAGGCGATTCCTGTCACTGCCGTTCAGCTGTCGGAAACCGGCTCCATTATCCTCTCTGCAGATGAAACTCTCCAGCTGTCTGCTGTCGTTACCCCCAGTAATGCTACATATAGCGCTGTAGAATGGGCTTCTGACGATCCTTCGGTTGCCACCGTTGATGCAAACGGCCTGGTTACCGCCCTCGGCAAAGGTACCGCAAACATCACCGCCACAATTGGCGGCGTTACCAGCGAGGCCTTGGTAGTTACCGTTAATGTGCCTATGCCCATGTTTGCAAAATTCAAGGCCATACAGCTCCGCGAGGGGACGGAACTCACGGGCGTGACAAAGATTTGGGTACATTATGGAACAGAGGACGATTATGCCAACAGGGTCGAAATGATGTATAGTGATGCGGAAGTCACTTCCAGCAACGAAGCTGTTATTCATGTAGAAAAGCCCATCAAATTCCCCGATCCCAACGATCCGACCAAACCTATGGATCCCACGATAGAGGACTTTGCAATTGACGCCAAAGCGATATCTGCCGGAGAGGCTACAATTACAATAACGGATATCAATGGTGCAAAACTTGAAATCCCCGTAGTGGTTACTGCAAAGCCGGAGATAACTCACGACTGGCTGCCTGGAAAGGTGCTTTGTGCGACAACGAATCTGTACAATGAAAGCACAGGATTGGGCTGGGGGTCCGACCACTGCGACATTACCTTGGGCGAAGGATATGCTCCCGGCACGCAGTGCGTCCACTTTGTCAACTATCACGGAGTTTCTGGAACGACGGGAACAAGTCATCTTATCGCAAGATGCAAATTCTTCCCGGTTGACATCACAAATATTCCTAACCCCGCCTTGTATATCCGCGCCTATATCAGTGACACTACAAAGGTATCACTCAACGCTGAGATGTGCCAGATAGAACTTACCAGCAGCGGAAACGAGGATGGCCAGGAAATCAACTGGACCTGCGGCCGCGTATTCAAAAACTGGTGGCCAAAACTCGACCAGGAAGAAAATGGCAATATCAAGAAACTGTATGATCTCAGGAATGGATGGAACACGATTATCCTTCCGCTGGAGGGATATGCACAGTACAATGATTCCGATAAGTATTACCCGAACAGTGATGGTGTATGGAATGCCTTCAATCCCAAGATGGTATGCTTTTTCAGGTGGTATTCCAACCCGTATAATCCGGCATTTACTTTTGACAATACAGACTTTGAATGTGCCATCGATCAGCTCCGCATCGTCGACTGGACCGAATATGCTTCCGTGGAGGAAAAGAACAGGGATCTTTGGATGGAGAGCGGAACCGCAAACAACTGTGCAGACTACGAATTTAAAGAGAGTCTGGACGGACATGAGGGAGTCTTTGGCGGAAAGGATGAGTTTATGGGAGTAATGGCGATTTCGAACTATTGGCTGCGCGACTGGTCTAAAACCGGCCGTTGGGGTGCCCGTGAGTGGTCTCTTCCCCCGAATCTGACTACGGACGAACTTAAGCTCGTTTTCGACTTGTGGGTGGATGACCCGGAGTTCTTCAGTTCTCAAGATATGAGAATTGAGATATGTACCGGATCGACCATGTATGACTCCGATAATTTTTCATGGTCTTTCGTGCCCGGGGAACTCAATCTCAAAAAGGGTTGGAACACGTTTAATCTTGATCTCCAGAACAGTAAAACTAAAGGAAACCTTAATCCCCGCAGTCTCTATACTTTCCGCATCGTGTGGACAAATTCCGATGGTGTAACGCCCAGCCGTCATTCTTACTATATAGATGACGTTCGCATTGTAAAGAAGTAAATGAAGACGACCTTCAGGATAGTGCCGTTGTTATTGGCACTTGCCGCGATATTGAATATGGTCTCGTGTACCAAGGTGATACACGAGACCATAGACAATACCGTCTATATAGAGGTGCCGGCGGAGACGGAGGACGGCGACCGGATTTTTGCATATTCGGTGCAGGCGTTTGACGTGCTCCCGACCAACACCGCCGCGGAAAACAAGGTCCGTCTGCAGAACGCCATCGACTGGGCAAGTGATCGGGGAGCCGCCCTCTGGGTGGAACCCGTGGAGGGTGGCTACCCTGTGCAAAGCGGTATCATCCTCAAGAAGAATGTCTCCCTGATCGGCGTGCACGGTCCCACCGGCCGCGGAACGGTTAAGAACGGCAATCCCACCGGTTCTTTGTTTGTCATCACCGACAAGAATCATCCCTTCATCACTGTTCAGAGCGCCACCCAGATCAAGGGCTGCCAGTTCTACTATCCCGAGCAGGGGTTCAACGACGCCAGCAAGATTGTGGAGTATCCTCCGACAATCCAGGTGTCGCAGGAGCAGGCGGTGCACGGAGTCACTCTTCAGTGCCTGACTTTCTATGGCAGCTATTTCTCCATGGACTTCAGGGCGCAGCAGTCGCATCCTTGCGAGCAGATACTGTTCGAACACTGCTACGGATATCCCATCGGCGGCCGTTTCATAGCACTGGACTATTGCTACGACATCCCCCGCATCCTGCACTGCCACGTCAATCCGGCGGTTTTGCGCGAATTCAAGGGGGATTACACCAATGTAATGAACGACTATGTGGCCAACAGGAAGACATTTGCCTACTGGATAGATCATACCGACAACGCACAGGTGATGGATATCTTCACCTTTGCCACCTACGGCGGCATATATCTCGGCCCCAACACCTATGGTCAGCTTACCAACTTCAACTTCGACCAGGTAGGTATCGGTGTCTATAAGGACGGAGCCAACGCTTTCAACCGCATTTGGGAGGTGGCGCAGGGTTCCATCATTGCCAGCTTCTCTCCTGACGGCAACGTGGCCAACATCCACCCCTTCGTGGTGCAGGGCTACGGCCAGATTTCCATCACCAATGTCGATTGCTTCTGCGGAAGGGCGGGGGCGGCTACCCTGACCACCCAGGGCATTTCATACGACTTCCTCAAGGTCCAGGGCAACACCTGGGTGATTGTCACCGGTGTCAACTGCCGCATGCGGAATTACCAGTCTGAAATACCCATCACCGTGGCCAATAGCAAAGCGCAGGTCAGCTTTATTAACTGCTCCAACAAGTACGGCAACCTGTTCGAATTCCATCGCACCGGTGAAGATCCAAACGATAAAGGTACATACACCGTATATGAATAGAATCTTCAGGGCCACATGCCTGCTGTTG
>JAFZBQ010000008.1 GCA_017561665.1 Bacteroidales bacterium
AGGTCGGCATCCCCAACACCGCCAACATCCACTTCTCCAGCCTTAGCACCGTAGGTCCCGCTATCGCAGGTACATTCATCGGCGCTTATTGGTTCTGCATGCTGATCGGCCGTCTGCTGGGCAGCGCCATCGGCGGCAAGGTTTCCAGCAAGGCGATGCTCATCACCACCTCCCTGGTAGCCATCATCTTCCTGATCCTGGCGATGTTCATCCCCGAGAGCAATACCATCACCATTGCCAAATACACCGTTCCCGTCAGCCTCCTGTTCCTGACTCTCTGCGGTCTGTGCACCTCAGTCATGTGGGGTTCCATCTTCAACCTCTCCACCGAGGGCCTTGGCAAATACACTGCACCCGCTTCCGGTATCTTCATGACTCTGGTATGCGGCGGCGGTATCATCCCGTTCCTGCAGAATCTGCTGGCTGACAAGGTCGGTTCAATCCCCAGCTACTGGCTGCTGGTTGCATGCCTGCTGTTCCTGTTGTTCTACGGCCTCGCAGGTCACAAGAATGTAAACAAGGACATCCCCGTTGAATAATCGATTATGACAGAGACTATGGACAAACCTTACGTAGCGGGCGTTGACATTGGTGGCCAGACCACCAAGATAGGCATCGTGGACCGTCGCGGCGACATCGTCGCCCAGACCGTCATCACTTCCAAGTACGGTGCCGACGAAGGCAAGAAATTCATGGATTCGGTGTGCGACGCCATCAAGGACCTCGCAAAAGGTGTCGGAATGGACCAGTTGCAGGGTGTCGGAATAGGCGCCCCCAACGGCAACTATTACACCGGTGAGATTGCTTTTGCACCCAATTTGCCCTGGGCCAAGAACGGCGCAGTGCCCCTCAAGAAATATATGGAAGGCCGCCTTGGCGTTCCCGTGACCCTTACCAACGACGCCAACGCCGCCGCTATGGGCGAGATGAAATACGGCGCCGCCCTGGGTATGAAGAACTTCATAATGATTACCCTCGGCACCGGCGTGGGCAGCGGCATCATCATCAACGGTGAGTTGGTTTACGGCCACGACGGTTTCGCAGGCGAGCTGGGTCACACCAACGTGGTGCGCCACAATGGCCGCCAGTGCGGCTGCGGCAAGTTCGGTTGCCTGGAGGCATACGCCTCTGCCATCGGCGTAGCCCGCACCGCCCGCGAGTGGCTGGATAGCGGCAAGTACGACGACAGTGTCCTCAAGGATGTGGATGAAATCACCTCCAAGGATGTTTACGAAGCAGCCGTCAAGGGCGACAAGCTGGCCATCGACGTATTCAACTTCACAGGCACCATCCTGGGCCGCCAGTTTGCCGATTTCGTGGCGTTCAGCGCCCCCGAGGCCATCGTGGTGTTCGGCGGTCTGGCACGTGCCGGCGACTTCATCTTCAAACCCATCAAGGAGGCCATGGAGGCCAGCCTGCTCCCCATCTGGAAGGGCAAGGTAGCCGTCATTCCTTCAGCCCTTAAAGAGTCCGACGCCGCAATTCTTGGCGCCAGCGCTCTGGCTTGGTAACATATTAACAATTGAATAATGAAAAAACTTTTAGTACTGATATTGATTGCCGCTGCGGCTGTTTCCTGCGGCAACAAGACTTTCTCAGTGAAGGGTTCCGTATCCCCCACCGACGACCTTAAGGACGCGATGGCGCTGATGCAGAACATCTTCACCGGCAAGGTCGACACCGCAATGCTCGTGAACGGCAAATTCGCCTTCACCGGCGACATCGACACCACGGCCATCGAGATGGTTGCGCTGAACCTGCCGGGCAGGGGCCGCGTACTGTTCATCCCTGAATGCAAGAACATCACCGTGGATCTCGATTCTGTTGACGTAAAGGCCGGCCCGCTGACAGAACGCATCAACGCTTTCTTTGACGCAATGCGCGAGGCTCAGGACGAAGAGAGCTACATCGCAGCCGTAGACGAGGCCATTAATGCCAACAAGGCAAACGCAATCGGCCTGCTCGCACTGCAGCAGATTCTCCCCGCCCTTGAAACCGAAGAAGAACTTGCCAAGTATCTCGACGGCGCAGCCGACTTCATCGTCAATGACGAGAGAGTCCAGAAAGCCCGCGAGGCCCTTGCAGCCGTAGCAGAAACCGCAGCAGGCAAGCCGTTCAAGGAAATCAACGGTGAGGATGCAGCCGGCAATCCCGCCGCCCTGGGCGACTTTGCAGGCAAAGGCAAGTATACCCTGATAGATTTCTGGGCATCCTGGTGCGGTCCCTGCCGTCGCGAGATACCTTATCTGGTAGCCATCGACAAGGATTACGCAAAGAAGAATGTTCAGGTTCTGGGCATCAATGTCTGGGACGAGAAAGAGAAGGGTCTCAAGGCCATGGAAGACTTGGGCATCAAATATCCCGTTATCTTCGTGGGCGACAAGAGCGCTACTGACGCTTACGGCGTGCAGGGCATCCCCCAGATCATCCTCATCGGCCCCGACGGCAACATCCTCGAACGCAACCTGCGCGGAGAGGGTATCGCCGCTGCTCTTGACAAATACATAGAATAGCTATATATTTGCACCCTCTAAAGCCTTTTTAGCTCAGTCGGTAGAGCAGCTCATTCGTAATGAGCAGGTCGCGGGTTCGAGTCCCGTGAAAGGCTCGCGGAATTAAGGTGGTTAAACGCCACCTTTTTTCTTTGCCTTTCACGGGCCTTTGGCCTATTTTTACTGGGGCTACGCCCCAGACCCCACCGCTTCGCTATCGCCTGACGGCGATTGTTAGGTTCACCCCAATAATTGCAGGAGTGGCGTCAATTGTCATCCCAACCAAAGTGCCGCCAGAGAACGATTTGAGGTTCTTTCTTTGACGCCAGGGGGTGAAATTGGGTCTTGGTGTCAAGCCGATGCACATCTCAACGCACCCTAATCCCTATTCGTTTGCCACCACTTATGCAGGTATAAGATGAGGCCAGTATTTGTATTTCGAGTCGTTCGTAATGATTATATTTGTAGTATCAATCTAATTCGTTACTATGTACAAGTACAGAGAAACTTCCGGGAAGAGATATATCCTGAGTGTGGACAATCACGAAGAGATAGGGGAGGCGCTGACGGCGTTCTGCCGCGAGAGAGATGTCCGCAGCGGCATTGTGGGCGGCATCGCGGCCATCTCGCAGGCCACTTTCCGCTTTCTGGACCCCGCCACCAAGCAATACGTTGACAAGACCTTTGACGAGCAGATGGAGATTACCTGCCTGACTGGCAACATCTCCCGCAAGGACGGCGAGCCCTACCTTCACCTGCACGTTACCGCCAGCCGCCGCGACTACACCTGTGTCGGCGGCCACCTGCTCACTGCCCGGGTGAACGGCGCCTGCGAGCTATTTGTAGAAGACTATGGCCTGGACGGTATCGGCCGCAAGTTCGATTCCGAAACCGGCCTCAACCTGTACGATTTTTAAAACATCCCGATATGATTTACGATTCACTGGACAACATCGAACTCTACAAGGGGCTTTCGGAAGATATTTATGAAGGACTCGCGTTCCTCAAGAACGCCGACCCCGACATAGCCTGCGGCGTACACCAGATCAACCCCCGTGTGAGGGCCATCGTTTCTGAATATGAAACTCTGCGGGAGAACCCCTACGGTTACGAAGCCCACAGGCGCTTTCTGGACATCCAGTTCCTGCTCAAGGGCGCGGAGAAGGTCTGCTGCCTGCCGCTGGAAAAACTCAAGGAGACCAAGGCTTACAATCCCGATTGCGACGCCGCTTTCTACACGGAGGACACCGTATCCCCCATCGACCTGCCCATCGGCGACGGCTGGTTCACCATCCTCTATCCCCGGGACGGCCATATGCCCCAGATATGCCTCTCCGACCCCCTCCCCGTAAAGAAGATCGTTGTAAAAATCGAGATTGCCTAAATTGTAGTAAAAAATTGTAGTAAACTGGATTCCCCCCC
>JAFZBQ010000055.1 GCA_017561665.1 Bacteroidales bacterium
CCGTCGCTGCCGGCTCTGCGCCCCATCAGGGCGGGGGAGCAGAGACGCTCGATGTGGCGCCTGAGGTTATCCTGTAGCGAATCGGCCGCCACGGAGAGCGGTATGGTGAAAAGCAGAACGGCTGCCGCCAGTGTGCGAAAGAGTTTCATACAGAGTGCCGATGCCGTCAAAGATGGTGCCAAAAGTCTTTAGCAGAACGGCGCCTTGACCACCTGGGCCTTGAGCAGGCGGTCCCTGACGTTTATGAAGATTTCGCTTCCGACCTTGTAGAGCGGAGCGTCGACATATCCCAGGCCGATGGCTTTCTTGACCGTAGGACCCATGGTGCCGCTGGTGACGTGGCCAATCACGGTGCCGTCGGCAGTGCAGATGGGGTAGCCGTGGCGCGCGATGCCCTTGTCAATCAGTTCAAAAGCGGCCAAGCGGCGCTTCAGCCCCTCTTCCTTCTGTTTCAGGAGGAAATCCCTGTCCATAAAGTCGCCCTTGGTGTCGGCGAATTTGGTGATCCATCCCAAACCCGCCTCCAGAGGGGAGGTGGTATCGTCCATGTCGTTGCCGTAGAGCAGGTAGCCTTTCTCCAGACGCAGGGTGTCACGGGCGCCGAGGCCCACCGGAACTATGCCGTAAGGTTCGCCGGCAGCCGTGATAGCGTCCCAAAGGTGCGGTCCGTCGGCGTTGGTCACATACACCTCGCACCCGCCGCTGCCGGTGTAGCCGGTGGTGGCCAACAGGGCATTCTCTATACCAGCTACCGTGAGCTGTTTGAAAGTGTAGTTGGGCATATCCATTATGTCCTCGCTGCAGAGCTTCTGCATCAGTTCCATGGCTTTTGGACCTTGTATGGCCAGCTGGCAGGTGTCGTCGGAGGCGTTCACCAGGTCGATGCCGACCTTCATATCAAACTTTTCCGCAAAGGAGCAGATGTGCTCCCAGTCCTTTTCGGTATTGGCAGCGTTTACCCCCAGAAGATATTTTTCCGGACCGAAGCAATAAACGATGAGATCGTCCACTATGCCACCGCGGCCGTTGGGCAGGCAGGTATACTGAGCCCGGCCGGGGTAGAGGGCGGAGACGTCGTTGGTGGTGACGTACTGAAGCAGGGCGGTGGCCTTCGGCCCCATAACCCAGATTTCTCCCATGTGCGAGACGTCGAACAGGCCCACGCCTTCGCGCACGGCGGTGTGCTCTTTGATGAGTCCGGAATATTCGATGGGCATGTTATACCCTGCAAACGGGGCCATCTTGGCGCCCAGGGCGATATGCTTGGGGGTAAATACGGTTTCTTTCACGGTTATTCTATGTGTAGTTTCTTGGCTGTGTTGTAAATCCAGATGTCTTCCGGTTTCTTTTTGTCGCTGTAGAAATCGAGCATCTTGCTGTAGGCCTCATCGTAGGTGTTGCCGTGGCAGATCATCACCGCGGTGAAGCCGTTTTTCATCTTTACCAGATGGACATCGGCACCCGAGGCGGAGAGGCTGTTGTAGTAATATTTGGCGTTGTCTTCGTTCTTGAAGCTGCCCAGCACCACATAGTAGCCGCTTGCCAGACCTGCAGGGGCGTCTTCTTCAGGCTCTTCCTGTTGGGGTTCGGTTGCTGGCTGCTCATCTTCTTCCATCTGGGCGACAGGCTCGACAGTGGCACTTTCGGCCGGTACTGACACCAGCGACATGGTGACGGCAGTATCGGCATACGCCTCTGCAATCTCCTCCCCGTCGGCCTCGAGAGAGTCGGGCAGGGCGCCCATCTCTACCGCCAGCGAATCGCCGGTGCGTTGCATCTGGGCCTTCTGTGCGCGAAGTTCGGCAATATCTTTGGAAGTAGGTTTCCCAAGAGCCGAGCGCACCGCGTCGCATCCGGTCAAAAAGATGGCCGAGAGTACCGTGAGAGCGAGAATCCGATAAAGTTTCATAGCGATGCGAAGGTAGTCATTATTAAAGTAAAGACAAAAATCGTATATTTGTACTTATGAAGAAGATATGCACAGTGCTGTTGATGCTGATGGCCTTTATAACCGCTTCACAGGCGGCTCAGCGCGACACCTTGCGCATCAGTTTCATCGGCGACGTGATGTCCCATTCCCGGCAGCTGCGCACCGCTCTCCTTCCCGGCGCAGACAGCACCAAAGCATCTTCCTACGACTTCAGTTCCTATTTCAAATACGTCAAACCCTATCTGGACAGCTGCGATATCAGCGTGGCAAACATGGAGTTTCCGGTGGGGGTGACGCCTTTCTCCGGCTATCCGCTTTTCTCGGCTCCGATATCCTTGGCGCAGGAGGCCATCGATGCCGGAGTGGATCTGTTTCTGGCGGCCAACAACCACATTCTGGACAAGGGCCGGCGAGGGCTGGACAGCACCTTTGCGGCGTACGACCGGCTTCCGGTCAGATACACTGGCATCTACCGAGACAAGATAGAAGAGCAGATGAACAATCCGGCCATCATCGACGCCGCCGGCTTCCGCATCGCCTTCATCAACTTCACCTATGGCCTGAACGGCTTCAGCGTGCCGCAGCCGTACGTGGTCGGACAGATGGATTCTACATATGTAAAGGAAGCTATCGATCGGGCACACAACCGCGGCGCCGACTACATTATTGCGCTGCCGCACTGGGGCGTGGAATACAACCTTGACTATCACCCCGAGCAGCGCCGTTGGAAAAACAACCTCTATCGATGGGGCGTGGATATGATTGTGGGGACGCATCCTCACGTACCGCAGGCGGTGGAATTTGCCGACGGTCGTATCACCGCCTACTCACTGGGCAATTTCGTCTCCAATATGAGCATCGCATACGGCCAGATAGAAATCCTGCTGACGGCCACCCTGGTCCGTCGGGAAGACGGTTCGATTGAAACGCTGCCGCCAGAGGTTACATGGCTGTGGTGCGGCAAGGGCGGCCATCTGGAGCCAAACTATACCGTGATACCGATAGAGGATTTTGTGCAGAAGCCGGAGGCATTCCTGCAGCGCTCGCAGTACGAAAAGATGATGCGCGAATACTATAGAATCAAACAAAAATTTCCACAATATTGAACAAGACAATAATCCTGGACGCGATAGATCCGATAGAGATCCTGGGTGTCAACAACCGGCTTTTCGAGCAGTTTGCGGCTTACTTCCCGCACATCAAGGCCACTTCCCGTGGTAATGAAATTTATCTGGTGGGACCGGACGACCAGATAGCCATCTTCGAGGAGAAACTGAACCGGATGATTCAGAAGAAGATGACCAAGATGAACCTGAACAGCTACGACGTGGAGTCGCTGTTCGAGAACAACGGCCACAGCGAAGAGATAGGCAAGGTGGTGATGCAGCCCGACAGCGAGTACATTATCGTCTATGGCTCGGACGGCAAATGCGTCAAGGCGCGCACTCCAAACCAGAAACGGTTGGTAAAGGAGTATTACGACAACGACATGATATTCGCCCTAGGTCCCGCCGGTACCGGAAAGACCTATACGGCCATCGCGCTGGCTGTACGCGCTCTCAAGAACCGCGAGGTCAAGAGGCTGATCCTCACCCGTCCCGCCGTAGAGGCCGGAGAACGGCTAGGCTTTCTCCCCGGCGACTTGAAAGATAAACTGGATCCCTATCTCCAGCCGCTCTACGATGCGCTGATGGACATGATCCCCGCCAAGAAACTGCAGTCGCTGATGGAGGACGGCACCATCCAGATAGCGCCGCTGGCCTATATGCGCGGCCGAACACTGGACAAGGCGTTCGTGATTCTGGATGAGGCTCAGAATACCTCCCTCTCACAGCTCAAGATGTTCTTGACTCGCATGGGCAACGACGCCAAGTTCATCGTGACGGGCGATGCTACCCAGGTGGACCTTCCCAACAAGGCCGATTCGGGTCTGCTCAAGGGTATCGAACTGGTGAGCGGAATACGCGGCATAGCCGTGGTGAATTTCACCAAAGAGGATATAGTGCGCCACCCGCTGGTGACCAAGATAATTGAGGCATTTGACCGCAAAGAGGCGGCCGAGAAGAAAGACTAGAGAGTGCCACGCACGCAGCGGACGCTCAGGCCGATGCCGCTCTTGTCGGTGAATCCGGGGTGGAAGTCGGCGCTGTCCCAATAGATGTACCGGTAATATGCGTTGTTTGCGTCATATTCCGATGCGCTCCACCACATTCCGAAGGTTTTCAATCCATAGAAACGGCCATCGCCCCTCTGCTGATAGCCGCAGGGGAGGGGATTCCAATCTACAGATACTTCGTGCTTGTTGTTGACCGAGAATGGCCACAGCCGGTCGCCGTTGAAATAGACATCGGCGGTAACTTTGGTGGCCGCGCCATCCCAGTCGGATTCGAATTCAACGGACTTGCCGCAAAGGGTTGCGCCCAGATTCTCCCAATCGGCATTGGTGGGGATGCGCCAGCCTGCGGGGCAAAGGTTGCCGCTTGTGGCCTCGATCCAGGTATAGTGGCGACCGAAAACGTGGTTCAGCACTTCTGACTTGGCATAAACGGCGCCGGCGTCCTGCCAGGCCAGGTTTTCTGTAAACCAGTCAAGGCTGCCGATATGCTCCCAGCGATAGGCACGGCCGTCGCGGCTGTCGGTAATGGTTTTTTGGGTATTGTACGGAAGGCCTTGCAGGGAACCTGTCATATGGGTGGTGTCCACGGTAGTGACGGTCTTCTTTACACTCTCTGTAATATAATCGGGATGATAGGCGAGTGCCTTGATGGTGTATTCGGCTGGCTCGTCGGGAAACTTGACAACTATGGAGCGGGTATAAAGGGTGTCGGTCTGGATCTTGGTGATTACCCAGCCCCAGGTAGGGTCATCGGGGGCTGTGATGCCGCGTGCGGTGAGCTGCACGACATCGCCCGCATAGATATATTCGGGAATATCAAACGAGAGATTCCCCTGCATATAATTGTAGGTAACGGTGTCTTTGATGCAGCCGGTGGCGGTAATGCAAAGCATCGCGGCAGCGACCAGACCGGTTATAACCTTTTTAATCTTCATAGCCATACAAAACGCAAATTTAATAAGATTTTTGTTATACTTTTGTACTATATGAAGTTTTTACGCGCATCGATACTGGCTTTGCTGCTGCTTCTGGCAAGCTGCGGATCCCGCCCGACATATGTCCAGATCACCGGCTTCGCGCAGGGCGGTCCTTGGTATGTGACCTGCTCTCTGGACGATGCTGCCCGTGCAGAAGGCCTCAAACAGGCGATAGACGATACCCTTTCGGCCATCGACTGGTCGGTTTCCGGCTACAATAAAGGCTCCCTGCTGACCAAGGTCAATAATGGCGAGAATCCGCCTCTGGATTCCATCTTTATAGATCTGATGAATCTTTCGCGCAGGTTGTGGGTAGAGACAGGCGGCGCTTTCGACGTCTCCGGCGCCCCGCTTTTCGATCTTTGGGGCTTCGGCTTCAAGGAGGGGAGGATGCCCTCGCAGCAGGCGGTCGACAGCGCCATGGCGGTGGTCGGGATGGACAAATATTCGATGGTAGAGGGCCCAGACGGCAAGACCTATCTGAGGATGCCCACCGGAGGCAAGGTGAACTTCAATGCCATCGCGCAGGGCTATTCCTGTGACGTCGTGGCCAGGGTCCTGGATAGCTGGGGCAGTGAGAACTATATGGTGTCACTGGGCGGCGAGCTGGTGTGCAAGGGACTCAGCGCCCGTGGAGACGAGTGGCGTGTCTGGATAGACCGTCCCCAGGACGGCAACAACGATTCGGGGGTGTTGAAGCAGGATGTAATAACCATCACCGACTGCAGCCTGGTGACCAGCGGCAACTACCGTAAGTTCTATGTGGTGGACGGCGTCAAGTATTCACATACCATAGATCCCTCCACCGGCCGTCCAGTGAATCACGATTTGCTCAGCGCTACGGTACTTGCCGAGGACGGCGCCACCGCCGATGCTTTGGCAACCGCGCTGATGGTCGCCGGGCCGGAAAAGGGTCGCAAGATGGCATCCGACTGGATCACCCGCGGCCGCGGAGTCTATCTGGTATATGGTTCTCAGGATGATATGAAGGTCTGGCACACGCCCGGCCTCAAGCTCGAAAGCGGAAACTAGCAGGCCAGCAATCTCGAAACCAGTTCAGAAAGCATGTCGGCGTCGGTGGCTTCGCCGCGGGCGTTGCTTTTGCCGCGATAGTCGAATTCCTTGAGAATAGCCACCGCCTTCATACAGGACTTCAAAGGATATTTGCGGGCGTAGCGGGTGTAGTCGCGCTTCATTATGAAGGGATTGAGGCCGATGGTGGCGGCAGTCTGCGCCTCGTCCATCCGGTCGCTCAGGCAGGCGTGATAGCGGAGCAACTTCAGATACTGATTGGCCAGGGAGGCCACCACCAGCTGTATGGGATACCGCTTGGAGTTTTCGCCAAAGTACATCGCTATCTTGTATGCCTTGGAGGCGTTCTTGTCGCAAAGGGCGGCAGCCAGTTCAAAGGCAGAGAACTCGCGGCTCATTCCGATATTCTCTTCTATCAGGGCGCAGGTGATGTAGTCGCCGCAGCCCGGTACCTTGCCCAGTTTGTCTATGGCGCCGGCAATCTTGGCCAGGTCCACTCCGCAGGCCTCCGCCAGCATTGAGGCAGCACCTTCTTCCAGCCTGAGACCCTGGCTGCGGGC
>JAFZBQ010000056.1 GCA_017561665.1 Bacteroidales bacterium
ATGGCACTCTCAAAAGCGAGCTGGAGCGCATCTGGTCCAAGGGCCACATAATCGCCTTTGACGTCGATGTCAAGGGCGGCGTCCATCTCAAACAGATTTTTGGCGACGAGGCCCTGTCGGTATTTATCCAGGCGCCGTCGGTGGAGGTTTTGCGCGACCGCCTCATCAAGCGCGGCACCGACACCCCCGAGGCGATAGAAGAGCGGGTGGCAAAGGCGCAGGAAGAGATGGCCTTCGCGCCGCAGTTCGACTATGTCCTGGTAAACGACGACCTGGCGACCTGCCTGGCAGAGGCGGAGTCGCTGCTGGACCAATACTGAAGAGGTAAGAAGCGGGTGGCGCTCTACTTCGGCACTTTCAACCCGATGCACGCGGGCCATCTCGCTATTCTGAATTACTTGCGCCGCAAGGCCTTTAACGAGGTGCGGATGGTGGTTTCTCCGGAGAGCCCTTTCAAACTTGGCAGCGACCAGACGGCAGAAGAGCGGCTGGAGGCCGTGCGCGCCAAAGTGTCCGAGTTGTGCCCGGATGTGAAGGTGAGCGATGTGGAATTCCATTTGCCTAAACCCAATTATACCATCAACACACTGCGTAAATTGCAGGAAGAGGAGCCCGACACCGAGTTTGTGATTGCGATGGGGGCCGACAACATCGCCGGCATAGAGCGCTGGCGCGAGTGGGAGGAGATTGTGAATAACTTTGAAATTTGGGTGTACCCGCGCAAGGGCTGTTACGTAAAACGCAAATGCAAGAAATACGGCGCCAAATATCTGGCCGACGCGCAGCTGGTGAACATTTCTTCTACCCAGATACGAGAGGGCAAGGCCGATAAAAACCTGATGATATGATATATAAAGAGCTGCCGGCAGAACAGTTTGAGGATATCGCCTCCCGAATCTTGTACGAGGACAACCACGTGCTGATAATAAACAAGCGGGTGGGGGAGATCGTGCAGGGCGACAAGACCGGCGACGAACCGCTCAGCGAGACCCTTAAGGCTTTTATCGCGCAGCGTGACGGCAAGCCGGGACACGTCTTTATGGGAGTCCCGCATCGCCTGGACCGTCCCGTGAGCGGCATCGCGATGTTTGCCAAGACCAGCAAGTCGCTGGAACGGCTCAACGAATCGTTCCGGACCGGCACCAATCATAAGATATACTGGGCTCTGACCTGCGCCGCCCCGCAGCCGGCCGAGGCTGAACTGACAGATATGATTCTGCGCAACGAAAAGCAGAACAAGTCATATATATGCCGCAACGGCAATCCCGAGGCCAAACAGGCGCGGTTGCGCTATAGAACGCTGAAACAGTTTGACCGGTATACTTTGGTCGAGGTAGAACTTTTCACCGGCCGCCATCATCAGATCCGCTGTCAGATGGCCGGCATCGGCTGCCCCATCAAAGGCGATTTGAAATACGGCGCCCCGCGCAGCAACCGCGACGGCGGCATCAATCTTCACGCCCGGTCAATCACATTCATCCATCCGACCCGCAAGGAACCTGTCACCGTAGTGGCGCCGGTCGATTGGCCGCCATTCGTTCAGGAGTAGTTCCGGACATCATTCACGCCCATTTTCTGCCATTGTGTCATATTTTGGCCGGTGGCATAATCTTCGTATTTTCTTCTGCCGACAATCAAAACTGACAAAAGAAATTAAAAACATACAATTATGGGAAAGATTATAGGAATTGACCTTGGTACAACCAACTCGTGCGTTGCCGTGATGGAAGGCAACGAACCCGCCGTCATCATCAACAGTGAGGGCAAGCGTACCACTCCTTCCGTCGTAGCATTCACCGACAACGGTGAGCGTAAAGTGGGTGACCCTGCAAAGCGTCAGGCGATCACCAATCCTCAGCGCACCATATACTCCATCAAGAGGTTTATGGGCGAAACTTACTCCAGAGTCCAGGCAGAGATCAACCGCGTACCTTTCGCTGTTGAACGTGGCGACAACGACACCCCGCGTGTCAAGATCGACAACCGTCTCTACTCTCCTCAGGAGATTTCTGCAATGATTCTGCAGAAGATGAAAAAGACTGCAGAAGATTATCTGGGACAGACTGTCAGCGAAGCTGTCATCACCGTTCCGGCATACTTCAGCGACAGCCAGCGCCAGGCCACCAAAGAGGCCGGCGAGATTGCGGGCCTTACCGTAAAACGTATCATAAACGAGCCTACCGCAGCCGCATTGGCATACGGCCTTGACAAGAAGAATAAGGATATGAAGGTGGCCGTCTTCGACCTCGGTGGCGGTACATTCGATATCTCCATCCTGGAGCTGGGCGACGGCGTGTTCGAGGTTAAATCCACCAACGGTGATACCCATCTTGGCGGCGACGACTTCGACCACAAGATTATCGACTGGCTGGCAGAGGAATTTATGAAGGACAACCCCGGCGTTGATCTGCGTAAAGACCCTATGGCGCTGCAGCGTCTGAAAGAGGCTGCCGAGAAGGCCAAGATAGAGCTTTCCAGCCAGACCACCGCAGAGATCAACCTGCCGTACATCATCCCCGTAGACGGTGTGCCTAAACACCTGGTAACCAACCTTAGCCGTGCCAAGTTCGAGCAGCTGTGCGACGCCCTTATCAACGCCACCATCGAGCCGTGCCGCAAGGCTTTGGCAGATGCAGGCCTGCAGGCAAGCCAGATAGACGAGGTTTTGCTCGTGGGTGGTTCTACACGTATCCCTGCTATCCAGCAGATCGTGGAGAAGTTCTTCGGCAAGGTGCCCAACAAGGGTGTCAACCCCGACGAAGTTGTGGCAGTGGGCGCAGCCATCCAGGGCGGTGTCCTCTCCGGCGACGTCAAGGATGTCCTCCTGCTGGATGTTACTCCGCTGAGCCTCGGTATCGAGACCTTGGGTGGCGTAATGACCAAGCTGATTGATGCCAACACCACCATCCCGACCCGCAAGAGCGAGGTATTCTCCACAGCCAGCGACAATCAGCCTTCGGTACAGATCAACGTGCTGCAGGGCGAGCGTCCGATGGCCCGCGACAACAAGCAGATCGGTGTCTTCAACCTGGACGGCATCGCTCCCGCACCGCGCGGCATACCTCAGATCGAGGTTACCTTCGATATCGACGCCAACGGTATCCTGAACGTATCGGCCAAGGATAAATCAACCGGCAAGGAGCAGAAGATCCGCATCGAGGCATCTTCCGGCCTCTCCGAGGCAGAAATCAAGCGTATGCGCGACGAAGCCAAGGCCAACGAGGCTGCCGACAAGGCAAAGAAGGAGATGATTGACAAGATCAACGCCGCCGATGCAATGGTATTCCAGACCGAGAAGAACCTGAAAGAATACGGCGACAAGATTCCTGCCGACAAACGTTCCGCAATCGAGAGCGCGCTCCAGGGTCTTAAGGATGCCCACAAGATCGCCAAGGACGAGGCCGATGCAGGCCGCACCGTTCCCGTCGACAAACTGGACGCAGCCAATAAGGCTCTGGAAGAGGCTTGGCACGCAGCCAGCGAGGATATGGCCCGCGCAGCTCAGGCCGGACAGGCCGGTGGCGCAGGCTTCAACCCCGGCGGCGCAGGTTTCAATCCCGGTGATGCAGGTATGGGCGGCAACCCCGGCGCAGGCAGCCAGGGCGGCAGCTCCGACACCAACGGCACCGCCGAGGATGTCGACTTCGAGGAGGTCAAGTAATTTTCAGAATATATACGCGAAACGAGGCAGCCAATTTGGTTGCCTCGTTTCGTTTTTAGTCTTCGCGCCATACGGGCATCGTCATACAGCGGGCGCCGCCACCGGCACGGGGCAGTTCGCTTGCGGGGAACACCGCCACGAATCGCTCGTAGGCTTCCATATCGGTCTTGCCGGAAACGATATCTTCTGCCTGGAGAACAGAGAATCCGGCCCTGTCCAGAGCCTCGATAGTGTGCGCATTGCGGCGGTAGCCGAGCACTTTTCCGTCGCCAAGGCAGAAGAAGTTGGCGCCGCTGTGCCACTGCTCGCGCATCTGGACCCAAGGGTCGGTGCCGCCGCCAAGGATGGGCATCAGGTCCCAGCCCAGTTGGCCAAGTCCGTCAAGGATGTCGTTTACGGGGTGGTAACTGATCTTGCCACCGTCTATGGTTATGAGGGTGGTATCTTTGCCTGCAAACATTCCCTGCCGACGCAGCATAGGCTCAAAGGCCATACAGTAGTTATTGCCAAGCAGGGTGAACACCATATCGAGATGAATGAACGATTCGGGTTTACGCGGCAGTTCCTGAACGATTATGTTGAAGTGCTCTTTTTCTTGGGCTATCGTCCGCGCCAGGTATTCGATGCCTTTGGCGTTGGTCCGGATGCCTTCCCCGATCAGCAGCAAATCGTCGGATGCAATGTGGATGTCGCCTCCTTCGGTGCGGGATTTCGGATTCCACAGCTCGGCGTTGAGGGTCTCGACATTGAAGAAATTGCGGAACAGGACGTCGTAGATCAGCGACTCCCGCTCCCGGACTTCGAAACTCATGGAATTTATGAGAACCCGGTTGTAGACCGTGGAAGCGGCGTCACGGGTAAAGAGCAGGTTGTAGAGCGGCTCCAAAAGGTACCGGTCGTCACCGATGCCTTCCCACCGGGGATTCTCGTAACCCTCAATAAGAACCTTTGTAAGGTCACGGCTGTCCATCTCCATAAGTTCCCGGGCCAGCCTCAGGTTGACTTCTGCCGACAGTTTGACCGGCCTCAAGCCGTAATTGAAAACGCTCTCCCGGACAAGGTGCTTGCGGATGTCGGGCCGTTCTAGCAGGTGCTCCAGGACATCCTCTACGTAATAAACCTTTGCCCAACGCTCCAGCACTCCGGAAAAGAGGGCATATTCTGCATCTACGTTCATTTTGTCCAGAATGTCGTTATAGAGGGCGTGTGCACAGTTGAGCGGGGTCATCCGCTCTATTTCCACACCGGGGCGGTGCAGGATTACCGCTTTAAGCCGGCCGGTCTCGCTGCTGACATTAACCGGGCAGGGGAGGAGTTCTTTATTATCAGTCATAAACGTTCTAATTGTTGAAAATCTCCGCAATCATACACCTTGCGCTGCCGCCGCCCACGGTTTCAATTATCGGAATCTCCGGGGCCAGGATGCGGGCATATTTCTCAAGGCTCTCTATCTGCAGCCTGGCGAGGGAGAGCAGGGCGGAGCGGCTCATTATCAGCAGGTCTTCGCCTTTGTCGCTGTGCAGCTGTAGCATATTGCCGCAGAACTGGTTCATCTGTTCCGTGGTTATGGAGATCAGTTCCAGACCGCTGCGGTTGATGGTTTCTGAGAGCGTCTGGCGCTGCTTTTCATCTGAGACGG
>JAFZBQ010000057.1 GCA_017561665.1 Bacteroidales bacterium
AGCCCCTGCTCACATTCGATGTCTGGGAGCACGCATATTATCTGGATTACCAGAACCGTCGTCCCGACCACCTTGCCGCCCTGTGGCAGATTGTCGACTGGAACGTCGTCGCCTCCAGATATTAAGCCACCATCAGCACAATCCGGCGGATTGCAGCAATCAGGTCTTGACGTGAATGTCCATCTGGGGGAACGGGAAGGTAAAACCTGCTGCGGGAAGTTGAGTATATATGGCGTCGTTGACGGCAAAATACACTTCCCAGTAATCAGGATTCCGCACCCATGCCCTGAGGACGAATTGAACGGCACTGTCGGACAAGGCGAACACTGCGGCAAAAGGATCCTGCGCCCCGGCCGTCGATGAATCCAGCACTTTTGGATTGGCCTTTACAACTTCCAGAAGTTTTGCCATGCAAGCGTCAGAATCCACGCCATAGTCCATGCTTACCTTCCACTCCAGGCGCCTGTAAGGGTTCCTGGAGTAATTATTAATATTGCCGTTCGCAAGCGGCCCGTGGGGAATGGTCACGCTGCGGTTGTCCGGCAGCGTCAGGCGCGTGCTTATGATGGACATCTCCGTCACCGTGCCCGCATAGCCCTGGGCCTCGATGAAATCACCTACCTTGAAAGGCTTGAAGGCCAGGATCAGCAGTCCTCCGGAGAAATTCTGGAGCGTGCCGCTGAGCGCCATGCCTATTGCGACGCCACCGCCGGCCAGCAGGGCGGCAAGCGAAGTCGTATTTATTCCCAAAGTACTGATCGCCAGCACTATCAGGAGAACCGTAAGGACAACCGAAGTAAAGCTCGACACAAATGACGACACCGTCTTGTCCGTCTTTTTGTGCTCGAACGCTTTGTTCATCGCACGTTTAATCAGACTGATCAGCCAGATGCCGACTATATAGATTATTATCGCCAGCAGAAGCTTGAGGCCGAAGTGAATGGCTTCAACCCCCAGCTGGTGCAATGCCTGGGACGGGTCGGAGGCGAGCGCCTCGGCAAAATCGCCCGCGGCAATTTTGGTGGAATCGATTTCGCTTACTATCTCCTCGGAAGGAACGGGATTATTGGTCTGAAGGATAAACATGATTGCAAATATACCCTTTTTAGGGATAATCAGCAACAGTCGTGGTCGGCGCAGCGGCTTCCTTCCCTCTCCGTCTCAATGGTCACGTGCCCTATACCCTTTGCGCGCAAAGCGCTTTTCAGGTCTGAAACCACCGTTTCAGGCTCTTTGTCCGCTGCCACGACGGCATGTGCGGTAAGGGCGGTCTGGGTGGTGCTGATGGGCCAGATATGCACATGGTGGATGTCGAGCACACCCTCCGCGGCCTTCATTTCCGCCACGACCGCCTCAGTGTCGATCCCCTCCGGGACGGCATCCATGCTCATGCGCAAGCTCTCTGACAGAAGTTCCCAGGTTCCGACCAGGATCACCGCGGCGATAATAAGGCCTATTACCGGGTCAATGAAGTACCAGCCTGTAAGGGCAATGACTATTCCGGAAATAACGACCCCCACCGACACCAAGGTATCGGCTGCCATGTGCAGAAAAGCGCCGCGCGTATTAATATCGTTCTTCTGGTGCCTCAACAGCAGGAAAGCCGTAATACCGTTCACTACTATACCGACGGCCGCCGTCCAGGCGACCGCGCCGCCGTCGACCTGCACAGGAGCCATGAATTTGTGGATACTTTCTACTATTATAGCTCCGACGGCCACAAGCAGGATAACCGCATTCAGCAACGAAATCAGTATGGAGCCCTTACGGAATCCGTAAGTAAATTTAGGGGAACTCTTAGTGGATGCGAGCCGGAAGGCTACAAGGGCCAGCAAAAGCGAAAAAACATCGCTCAAATTATGGCCCGCATCGGACAGCAGTCCAAGGGAGCCCTTCCACAGGCCGACCGCCGCCTCTACGATCACGAATGCGAGATTCAGGACTATTGAGAAAACATATACACCCTTGAGGCCGCCCTCCGCCTCCAGATGGTGGTGTTCATGATGATGGTGATGTCCGTGTTCCATATCTTCAATTTTGATGCAAAGTAAATCATAAAAATAATCACCGGCAATACCAAATTATTGTGAATTAAACTCTACAATAACTCTATACACATCTTCTACAAAATGCTATATCATATCTGATTATCAATATATTACAATTCTACAAGGTGTAATGTTCCGAACTCTACAACATTTGCATATTACAAAAGAATGCATTATTTTTACACAGCACATAATCAATGACACACAGAAATGGGCTTGTTAGACATTTTTTCAAACAAGAACGCCGACAAACTGATAGAAAGCATCAACCAGCTCCTGGGCATAGTCGACAATTCTGTCCTGGTATTCAGGGATGGCGTCAAAAACTACCTCTACAACGACGAACCTGCCTTTTACGACAATCTCTCCAGCATGGCCTCGCTGGAGCTTGAGGCCGGCGCCCTGTTCCGGGAAATCGAGAACACGCTCTACACCCGCGGAAACCTTATCCGTTCAAGAGGAGACATAATGCGCCTGCTGGAGCGTTTCGAGCACATCATTTCAATCATCAGTTCCGACCTCATACAATTTGAAATAGAGTCGCCCAAGATCCCGGTCGAACTCAAGAAAGAATTCACCAAACTGAGCGAACTGGTTTCCATGGCGGTAGAGAGCTGCATTCCGGGAGCCAAAGCCTACTTCTCCGCTCCCAAGGACGTTGCCGAGTCATCCAACAGAGTATATTTTTATGAGAAGGAAGCCGTCAAACTGTCCCAGTCAATCAAAAGGACGGTATTCCATGATATGGACGGGCTCAAATTGAGCGAAAAATTCCATCTGCGCTATTTCGCCCTCCATATTGAAGACCTGGCCAAGGCCGCGGTCAAAGTGGCGGAACAACTGTCAGTCATGGCTATCAAACGGGCACTTTAGCATATGATGCTTCCTGTTCTTTATATTGCAGTCACTTCCCTGCTTTCGGTTTTCTTCCTGATGCTCAGGGACATGCCTGTCGTTTCCGGCAGCATTCTCGCTTCCGGCGCAGGAGAAAGGCTATATATGAAGATCCTGGCTCCGCTCGCCGCCGCCGCGATTCTCGCTTTCTGCTGCCTGCAGCCTGACAGGAATGCGGCGCCCCTGACGGGCTTCCCTGACCTTCCGTCAGTCAAGCTGCTGCTGCCCGTAGGCATCGCCACCTTTGCCAGCGCCGCACTCACTTTAAGGATAAGCCGTTTCCCGGCCGTGCAGTTTGCGTTCCTGGGGGCCGTTGCCGGAGTCGGCCGTGCATACGGATCAAGCCTCCCGTGGGACCTGACGTCAGCCTACCTCATTTCCTGGATAATTGCGCCACTGCTCTGCGGCGTCCTCGCCGCCGTCATTTATAAAATAAGTACTGCCGGCGACCGTAACACCCATCTCATCAAGCGCGAGTTATCCCTTCTACGTCTTTCCGGGGTTGCGTCACTGCTCCTGGTTTGCGCATTCACATTCAACAACGCGCCTGTTTTTAAATGCATTCCCGTCGCCGAATTCGGCGCAAGCCCGCGCGCTGCCGCCCTTTCGCTGGGAATTGCCGCCATTGCCTTGCTGATTCTTCTCCGGCCTGCAGGAATTGTCCGCGACACCATCGCCGACTCCGACCTCGACGTCAACTCCGAATCCACGTTCTCAGTTATTCTTTCAATGGCTGCCGTGCTCGGCCTCTTCTCCACAGGTTTCCTCAAGAAAATCGGCCTCACGGCGACGCCCCTGCCTTCGGGAGTCCTTTTCGTTGCGGCCCTCACCGGCATAAGCCTGGCGCGCAAGCGTGCACTTATCGAAGGAGACAGCATAATAAAATGCATGTTCTCCGCAGTGCTGTCACCCATTCTCGGGGCGCTGGTCTGCTACAGCCTCTGCCGCATAATCGACGGAGACATCGTCAATACTCTCATAGTGCTCGGGCTCGCCGGACTGCTTGCTGGCGTTGCGTTCTACCTGCAGTGGCAGGCCCGCAACAAGCTGCGCAAACAAATAGTCAGCAACCGCGAGGAGCAGGTTTACAACGCCCGCAAATCACTTTCAGCCCTCGAAGTCAAGGCCCAGATGACCGAAAAAGACCTTCAGGGAAAGCTGGAAATAAAGCGCAAGGAGCTGGTGGACTTCGCGGTAGGCGTGAGTGACCAGAAACGGTTCATGGAGAAGTTTTATGAAGATCTCAAGAGCCTGAGGGCCCTCCCCGACGGGACAGAGAAAGACGCGCGGCTGGACCGCCTGCTTTCAACCCTGCGCGAGCGGATGTACTTCTCCAGGGAAATGAACGATTTCTACGCCCGCACCGAAGTCCTGCACAAGGATTTCAACATGAGGCTGGCGGAAGCATACCCCAACCTTACAGAAAACGAACGCAAGCTGGCCAACCTGCTGAGGCAGGGGTTCTCCAGCAAATACATTGCATCACTGATGAATATCACTCCCAAAAGTGCAGAAATCAACCGCTACCGTTTGAGGGCGAAACTCGGCCTCAAACGGGAAGACAATCTGGTACAATTCATAAAATCCATTTAATAACCAATTAATTATGCGTAAAATTCTATTCTCTCTAGCAGTCCTGCTGATGGCAGCATCGGCAGCCAACGCCCAAGGAGTCAAGTACAACCAGTACGGCGTCGCCGTGGAATCCGACGTACTTGACGCAGAAGCCCAGGACGGTTTCCTGGTCATAGAATCTCCGAAATCGGATTACAAAATCTGGTTCGACAACCGTGTACAGTTCGATGCAGGCGCATTCTTCGGTGCTCCGGAGTGGGCCGATCCTATCGGTAACGGCATGAGCATCCGCCGCGCACGTTTTGCCATCAAAGCCCAGGTAGACAAGAACTGGTACGGCGAATTCGACATGGACCTCGCCAACGGCCTGGTTGAACTGAAGGACGCCATCGTGCGCTACACCGGCATCCCCAACCTCGAACTGCAGGCAGGTAACTTCAAGGAGAATTTCTCCATACAGCGTAATTCCTCCTCCCGCTACCTCCTGATGATCGAGCGTCCTATGGTATGCTCCGCCCTGGCCCCTTCCCGTCATCTGGGTATCAACGCCAAGTATGACAACCCCTGGATCTGGGTATCCGCAGGCTTCTTCGGACAGGAAGGCGCAGGTTCGGAGGAATGGACCAACGTAGCCGACAACAACAAAGACTTCGGCCGCGGAATCAGCTTCAAGAACAACACCGGTTATGCAGCTACCGCAAAAGTCGTATTCCGTCCTCTCTGCAAACTGGATAACGCCAGCCTCCACATCGGTGCGGCATATTCCTACCGTACCACCCTGGCCAGCATGGCTACCGGCGAATGGGGAACCTATCGCGCCAGCGCGCGCAACTCCACCAGCATCAACCGCAAGAAGTATATTGACACAAACAACCTCAAGGGCTACGATTACAACAATCTCTGGACCGTCGAGCTTGCCGGTCACTGGAACGGACTGCGTTACGAAGCCGCCTACATCGGCGATAACGTGCACTTTAAAGACGATACCGACCCCGCAAGCATAACTACCAACAACTTCGGCGGCTGGTATGTACAGGCCGGATACCTTCTGTTCGGCGGCAAGCAGCGCTACGACTCAAAGGGAGCCAAGTACACCCGCGCCATCCGCGGCCAGAAGTGGGGCGACCTTGAGCTCTGCGCCCGCTACGAATTCTGCAACCTCAACGACTTCGGCGAGAATGTGAAGAACAAGGTTTACGGCGGTTCCGCCGAGGCCTACACCGTCGGACTCAACTGGTGGGTTACCAACAATGTACGCATGCAGCTCAACTACCAGTACAACAACAACGACCGTTACGCAAACGGCAAGGGCAAGTTGAACGTCGGCCTTGACGCAACGGGCAATCCCGTCAAGGACTACACCAAGGTCGTCACCCCTACTGGACAGGCCGGTGTCGATTACCATATGGTAGCACTCCGCTTCGAAGTAGATTTCTAGTATTACATTTAAATGACTATGGATATGAAAAAGATATTCTTTATTGCAGCTACAGCCATCCTTGCCATTACCGGCTGTGTAAAAGACGAGATCTTCAAGGGCCCTTCCAAGATTGACAAGGTGGTCTTCGCTCCCGAGAGCCCCACTTCCAAGGATGCAGTGAATGTAACGGCCACCGTCAGCGGCCTTCAGGCAGTCACTGCCGCCACCCTTACCTACAACGGCAATGCTCTGCAGATGACCGGCTCCGGCGACACTTTTAAAGCCTCCATACCCGCAATGGCGGACGGCACCCAGGTGTCATTCAACGTAAAGGTCGTTAACGATGCCGGTTTCGAAACCGTTTCCGACAACTTCAGCTACAAGGTCGGCGACCCCGCCACGGACTGGAGCAAGCTCAAGCTCAACGAGGTTTACGGCGCAGGTGCGGACAACGAGAAGTTCTTCGAGCTCTACAATGCCAGCGACTTCGACATCAAGCTCACAGGCGTGACCATCAGCAAGGATGAAGAGAACTGCTGGACAGGTATCGACGGCGAGGTAGTTCCCGCAAAGGGCTGGTTCGCCATCATCGGCGGAAAGGGCACCACTCCCAGAGGTTTCAGCAGCGGCTTCTCCGCCAAGAAGAGCGTGCTGATCGAGCTCTTTGACAACAAGGGCAACAAGATCGACCAGTTCCAGCGCGGCGAAAAGGGCAGCGACGGCAAGTGGGGCGCATCCCTGAGCAACAACAGCGGTTCCTGGAGCCGTGTTCCCGACGGCACCGGCAAATGGGTTATTACCGCCACCTTCACTCCCAACGCGGCGAATTCCACCGACAGCACGGACGATCCCGATGTCAAACAATAGTAGCGTATTAACCTATCAACATTAAATAATTATGGCAGAACTTAAAATTGGCGAACAGTCAAAGCCCCGCTTTGAATTCCGCAGCTTCGGACAGTGCTTCAGCGAAGCCCACAAACGTATGGCCCGTCTATCGGTTCCCGTGCCCGAGAAGGTATGGGAACGCACCAGCGACGAAATATACATTATCTCGGCCAAGAACGACATCAACAACACCAAGATACGCAACGGCAAGATGGACATCAAGACCTATGTCCAGACCGTTGACGGTTTCGAGCAGTGGAACCCGCTCATGAAGGGCGAGTTCCCCATCAGCCGCGAGGTACTGGAGAAGGAAGTTTTCCCCGCATTCATGGTTGAGATGCCCAAGCTGGACAAGGATACCTACACCTATGAGGAATTCATCGCTATGGTCAAGGCCAATCCCGACCTTGCAGCAGTGCGCGTGCACAAGCAGCGCTTCGGCTATATGGTCAACAACACCATCTGCGAGGTGGGCAACGTGCTCATCAACGGAGCCAAGGTGGTCACCATCAACTCCGAGTCCACAGAGATCGAAGACATCAAGAAGACCGTTGCCGACTGCGGGCTCGAGGGAGTCGAGAACATCAACTACCTGCAGGCCATCAAGCGTGTCATCGGCATGATA
>JAFZBQ010000058.1 GCA_017561665.1 Bacteroidales bacterium
ACCCGGTGAATCACTGTTCTTTCAAGGAGCAGGGCGGGCCGTGGCCTGTGCACTGCGTCCATCATACTGCAGGCGCGTCCATCCCTGATTGCGTATTTGAGGGCCTTGACGAGAGCCGCATGCGTTTCATCCTCAAAGGCCGCCTTCCCGAGCGCGAGGAGTATGGTGCATTCGTGGGCTTCGACCTTGAGAATCAGGACCTTTTCGAGCCCGGCGACGAGGTGGTTGTGTGCGGCATAGCGGCCGAGTACTGCGTACTGGAGACGCTTCGCAAGCTTTATGAGATCAGCCTGCAGATAGGCTTTACGGTCAAGGTCTTCCTCGGCGGCACCGCCAAGTTCGAGAGCCACGACACCGTTGTCGCCTTCATGGCCGAGAACGGCATAAAGGTCTGGTAAGCGGGGGGCGGTTCCTGCGCGGGCAAACAGCATTTCAGCCCGATTGTCCTTTAAACCTTGAGACGTGCAAGATTGAAAAGGAGGGCTTTTGTGGGCGGAGCACCTTGCTCGCCTTCAGGTTCATCATTGTTGGCATAAACGGATTGAAAGCCATTATCTGTGTAGAGTTTAAGAACCTTCTCCTTATTCAGTGCATCTACAAGGATGTAACAGCATCCTACATTGTTGAACCCGTAATTGATCTCATAAGAAGGATAATACGGCTCTGCAAAAAGAGCTTTTACAAAATCCAAAATCTCACCGCCTATGTCATGTCCCCGATACCCATCGAATACGGCCAATTGTCCAAGGAGAATGGCAGGATATTGTGATTTATGTTTGGCATGAGGAATCCCTTTCTCCACATGGCGTCTTTCGCGATTGTCCATATCCCGGACCGTAATGGAAGACATTGACAAGGCGAAAGCCGCGACAATCTTCTTGTCCTTCTTATGGACAAAACAATATGAGACACACATGTGTGTTTTCTCATAAAGATAATATTCCTTCTGGAAGAATTCGTCTATAGCTGGGTCCAACGAACAACTGACCTCGCCACATTTTGAGACGAGGTCCGGAGTCATCTTGTAAAAGACACAGTTATCTTCCAAATATCCCATCAGAAGATAGAGACTTTGGAATTATCTAGAATTCGTTTAGCAGAAGCGGCCTGTTTGGCAAAATCAATACGCCCCTCAGTCGAAGCAGGGTTTACTTCGACTTTCTCCCTGAAATGCTGTGCCGACTTCCCCTCAAGGACAGGTGCCGGCTTGATGTAATACGCCATAAGCCTTATTTTTTCTGCAAAATACGCAAAAAGAATCTGATTGTGCAAATTTATTTGAGCCTGCTTGACATCTGCTCTCGATGCAACGTGTTGCAAAGCTATGTCGCAGGGCGTGAAAACGGACGGGAACCAGCCCGAGGGCTGCAATGGTTTTGCGGAAATACTCTCAATACCTGGGTTCCAGCGGTTTGCAGTCGGTTCGCCGTCAGCTCGTAGTCGGTTCCTGCGCGGAGGTTCTGCTTCTCCACCCTCGGGCCTTCGGCCCTCGCCCTCCCACCGCTGCGCGGCGGGCCCCTCCCTCTACAAGCGAGGGTGCTTACGGTTCCGAAACAGAACCTCCGTCTCCGGAACCGACAGCCGCCAAGCCCACAAGAGCCGGGGAGATGGGGCTCAAACAGCGCCAAGGCGGGCAAACGACAGTGCGACTACCCGCTAGTACCCAGCAACTACCTACTAATAGCCGCCACTAACAGGTATTACCCGAAAGTGGCGGCAAAAAATTTACTTATCAAATTGTCCGTTACGCTATTCTTTCTATCTGCGTTTTGACAGAGTGCTGGCTGGAGCTGAAGCATTGGGCTCGAACCACCTGGCATCTTTGTTCTTCTCTGCCGTAGTCTGCAAATTAGACGGCACTTTGGGGAAGAAGTCGAAGCCGGCACGGGTCTCAATGTCATCAATATTAGTAATATACTCGGAAGCGTAGTAGTTCTCTCCGGTATGGGACACATTCGGATAGACAAACGCTATTCCCTGTGCCGCCGTAATCGTAGAGCCACTGAAACTACACATCATCAAGCATGTGTAGAAGTGGGTGGGAATGGGAATATTAGTACTGCCCGACGGAAGAGTTCTTGGGAAGTCCGAATGGGCCGAATAATAATCTTCCTCATAGAGCACACCGACCACGACATACAAAGTATCACCCTGAGTTGAAGGGGACGAATTCAAGACCTTTGTCTCAAGGGTTGACCAAACACCGCTGTTAAAGCCGTTCTGCCACTGTGGCGCCTGATTAGCGTAATAGAAGGTCTGCAAATTAGATGCATCATTCTTCTTACGGTATTGCGAAGCCACTAAATGGCCACGGCTATAACCGACGGTCGACGCATTGTCTAAGCCGCTCTGCTGCCCGCTTGAAATGGCAGGATCATTAATCCAGTCATCAGACCTGTTCGTGGATCCACCATACACATTTGCATGCATAGGGAAAGCCGCCCAAAGCGGAGCGTGTTTGCCGGAATCAAACAACAGAGTATAGTTTCTCACACGGCTGCTTCCGGTAAATGTATGCGTGACAACCTTCCTTGTGGAAGAACTGGTATTATAACGGTACCATTTGTCATCCCTTGGATCATTATCTGTGTTATAGTACCCAGATGTCCCTGTTCCGGAAATCGTGACCGAGGGCACCTCATAGCAGCCAAGATAGCCAATAGAAACAGCCGCCTCCGCAGATGTCGTGAACGACTTGATCTCTGAACTGACCCTGTCTACATATGAACCCGTTGTCCCGTCTTTTTCCTCAATAATAGCACGGTAGTAGTATGTGGTTCCGGGAGAAAGGCTGCCAAGGTTGTAGGTGAAAGCATTCCCCCCGGAAAGTCCGTCAGAAAAGACTCGATTGGATAACGAAGAACTGGAGGTTCCCCATTGGAAACCCCAGTTCCGCGTATTACCAGTCGCCCCGGAAAAGGAGCCCGACAGAGTTGCCCCTGTCGAACTCACATCCGTTGCGTTATCTGTAGAAACTGTGGCAGTTGCGCCCCCGGAAGTTCCGCTTCCGGATCCGCTTCAATTTGCTGTTTGAGTGACCACCAAATCATCAATACCGATAGAATTGGTAGTGGCGAATGTTATCTTTGTAGTATTATCTGCTCCGGTAATATGGAAAGTATAAGTACTTCCAGTCATAGTAGGATTAGTACCGGACATTGTGCTTTCAGAAGCAATAGTTGTCTGCCCCTCTGTTACACTTCCCTTATTGACAGATAAAGTAATCTTAGCTGTCTTTCCATTCCATCCAGCAGCCTTGAACGTTACAGTAAGGTCTGCCGATGATCCAGATATTGTTGAAAGAACAGGAGTAGTAATGCTGCCAGCTTCGGAGGCTTTACCAACCCTTATTGCACCATCCATAGGATAGGTAGTACTAATACTCGAATAACTCCCAGTGAACCCGCTTGTGGATCCAGATAAAGAAGTCAAGGCACTTGAACCGCTAACGCAACTAGAGAAACTATCTTCCCAAACATTGAACGGAGTAAAAGAGCCAGAACTAGCTTTAGTTTGAGAGCAAACGACCTCTTGATAAACAGTGGCATCAGAAGCATGTGCGATAGTAAGCGTTATCGACTTTGGATCTGTCGTGCTGGTATTCTCCGCGTTAGGATACACCGTGATAGTATTACCATTCTTGGAAACAGTCCATTCCGAATTGGAACCACTAATGTTATAGTCTCCAACCGCGGCAGCACCATTAAGCGAAACGGAGAGTGTCTTGGCATTCGTGCTGC
Source organism: Bacteroidales bacterium (assembly GCA_017561665.1). GTDB lineage: Bacteria > Bacteroidota > Bacteroidia > Bacteroidales > UBA932 > Equibacterium. The sequence goes on from JAFZBQ010000058.1 coordinate 3,741, forward strand.
CATATTCATCAGAAGCCCAACTCAAGGAAGCAGGAGAAACACTGATAGTGGGAGTTGAGTTGTCAACTTCAATGCTAGTAACCAAGAAGTTAAAATTGGAATAGCTAGAACTATAAGCATAAACATACCCATACACTTCAACCGCCTGCCCGTCTGTAGCAGTCTCTGCAGCTGAAAGATACAAAACCTTATTACCGGCAGTTGTAATATTTCTGCCAGACTGGGTTCCGGTGGCATGAATATATACAGCAGAACAAATATTGTCGGCATTTGTAAAGGTCGTTTGAAGTGAGCTGGCCTGCGCATCAAAATCAACAGCAGTCCCGTGATCGACCGTAGCAGTGCCGCTGCCGGTGAATGTCGGTCCATTGAATTCAAATACTCCGCTAGACGTCTTTTCAGCACTTCCGCTTACAGTACGTACTGCACCGGCAGAGAGGCCGTGACTGCTCTTGTATGCATACATCTTTCCCGTCGCATCACCTAAGATAAGAGCGTTGCCCTTGACGGCATAGACAAGGACATCATCAACCTCATAGGTGCCGGCACCTCCAGCGAGGACATCTGCAATAGTTGTAGCTTCAGGAGTGCGATTATCTGTCACTTCAAGTGTGTACTCAACAGTTGCAGGAAGGTAATCATCATCACCAATGAAAACAGCCTGAATTGTAGTGTTACCTTCAGCAAGAACAGACACAACGCCAGCATTGCTAATTGTAGCAACCGCAGTATTAGTTGAAGTATAGGTCACATCGTGTGCGTGGCCAAGAATGAGTGTGGGAGCATCGAACTCAACACCTGTGTCAGTTATAGAAGCACTTGCGGATTGTGCAGACCATGACATACCAGCTTCTACACGAGTATCTGGTTCAACCATCTCATATTCAAGAACAATTTCAGTGCATTGGAAGTTCTTGTTGCTGATAGCAAGATAATACACAGTATTTTCTTGTGTACCGGTAAGGTTGAACGTTTTGCTTCCACCCTTAGTATCAAAGGTTTGTACTTCACCACCAGAGACAACTGTGCCGGATGTGTTTGAAGTAATCGTACCCTTAGCCAAAGTAGAAGGATTACCACCGGGATTAAGTTGTGCTGATACTGATTTGAGCCTAAAACCTGAAATAGCAGGAAGACCCAGATAGTTTCCAGAACAAATCATTAGATAAGATGTCTGGCAGTAAATACCATTTCCAGATTTTGTGTGAGTAAATGTATAATCAGTACCAGAAAGAGGATAGACATATGAGCCAGCAGCAGAATCACTTGACGAGCTAGGCCAATCAGAAATCGCTGAAGTGAACGGGAAGGTTAACGTCATTTCTGAAGCATCACTCACGTTTATTATGTAACTGGCAGAAGCCGCGCGATAAACATTATCACCCGCAAATTCAACGGTTACAGTCGCAGTACCCGCAGTTCCAGTAAGAGTAAGAACGCCGCCATCAAAATCATCAATAACGTCATCATTATCCACAAAACTCCAAGAAAGATTATTAGTAATGGCCGTTACTTCGGGAGAAGCAATTACATCCTGACCAAGGAAACTGCCATAGTCCGCAGTAGTAAGGGTAATGACATCTTCATCGAATGACAAAGTGACATCAGTGCGGGTATCGACAGTCGCAGGGACAAAGACGATATCAGCCTTCTGACCGGTGTTACCGTAAAATGCAAAGAAAGCAGAACTACTGTTCTTCGACAAATACCTGGAGCTGCTGGAATGCACGGTCACATAATAAAGACCTGCGGTTGCTTGAGCAGTAACATCGAGGAGATAGTTCGTTTCTGTCCAGTTCTCATCGGAGGCCAGCCAGTAAGACTCATTGCTATTACCCTTGTATCCGAGATATTTGCTATCGTTTTCGAAAATGAAGGAATCACCGGATTTGGTTAGATTCCAAACGATGTCTGCAGATCCTTGATAGGAAGAAATACTACCAGTATATTCAACTGACAGGAGCCTCTCCTTACCGGACTCCTTCTCAGCTTTCAGAGCGTAATAGTTAGTTCCATCCTTTGCCAAGACCACATAGCTACCTTCTTCCAGTTCAGTGACATCTTCAGGAGAAATACCAGACATATTTGCACCGAGAGTATTCAAATAACCTTCCTGGAACTTGATGCTTTTACCTGAAGGAACCGTGATTTCCTTGGTATAACTCTTCTGGTCTGTTGTGTAAACAACAATCGTGAGAATCTCGGCTTCAGCAACCTCCACATCCCAAGAAGTGAACCATACATCAATATTGGAACCACCAGCAACGGGCGTTGCATACTTAACTTCAACGGTTTCAGTACGTCCACCACCACTGTAGATATCACCGCTCTCACCAGTAGAAAGATTGATATGACGTGCACCTGCAAAGTATTTTCCAGCAGGGGCGGTTATTTTGACCCTCTTGATGGAAACTCCCGACGGGACATTCTTCAAGGTAATCTTATTCAACGCGGTAGCACGACGATAAGAGGCCAGCCACGATGTCTGAACAGAAGTGAAATCTTCGGGCTGAGCAACCATGATGTATGCAGCAGGATCGTAAGAATTTGCTGTCGCATTCTGAGTAGCCGGAAGATTAACTTTGTAATTTGCAGCGTTAGTATTATTAGCGGCAACAGCGGCCGACGCTGGATACAGACCCATGTAGGTGTAGATATCGGCCTCACCGGTAGTGATGTCAAACTCAAACATCGCCTCGGGTTCGCCATCGAAAGCATCTGCCGAGGTGGATGAAGAATTGGCGAACGCGGTGTTTTCTCCTGCGGCAACAGCAATCTTCATATACTCATCGGTACCCCAAAGAATTGTTTGGGTATTATCGATGTAGGTCTTGGTGTCCTCATTGGCGAGAGCCTGCGGAACAGCCTTTACAGAAATATGCACTTCACCATGATTCTCGGGTGCTGAAATTTCCTTCTGGCAAGCAACAAGCGCGATGGCTGCTACAGCCACAGGCGCGATAAATTTGAAAAGATTCTTCATGACAAACATCGATTAATAGTCTCCATTGTCATTAGTTTCTCCATCTCCATAGGAACCGCCGCCACCGGCATGATAGCCGTTAGCGCCTCCGCTCTGCATAAGCATACCCTCGAATCTTACCACGAGGATGTTAGTTGTTGGTGAGCAATAATGCTCTTTTAATTTGTTCATAATGATATAGAATTAAATTGTTAATGTTCAGCTTGTTAGTTTGTTTTTAGGGCACATCGGCATGCAAAATCGCACACATAGGGACGCACCTTCAAACATTTTAACTTGCAAAGTTAACTATTATTTATTTTACGGCAAGAGTCTTTTGGCCTTTTTTCGAAGAAAAAGCAGAAAAGTTTTCAACAATCGCTGAACATCGTGCAGCATGACGTCAGAGTCATCGGCATGCGGGGACGGAGTGTCTGTTTCGCAGTCATAAGCAGCCTCGCTTGTAGAGGAGGGGCCCCGCAAGCGCCAGCGCAGCGGGGAGGCGAGCCCCGCAGGGGCGAGGAC
>JAFZBQ010000009.1 GCA_017561665.1 Bacteroidales bacterium
GCGGTGTTCTTGGTGTACTGGCTGAACGGGGTTACCAATGGCGGGTAACCGAGCTTGGGCCATACATATTCAACCTCCTGGAACAACTTGACAGCAAGTTCGTCCAGGCTGAGCTCTTTCTGGCCCTGCTTCTTGAGCGACATGTTGATTGCGCCCTGGAAGCCCTTGAGGTCGGCCATCATGGAACCCATCATACCGCCGGGCAGGCCGCAGCCCACCAGCAGCGAACTCATCTTGGAGTTGGACGGCTCAATGAAGTAGCCCAGGAAATCGTCCATGAAGCTCTGGGTGAGGCGGCGAACCTCCATATAAGCATCCATATTGAGATCCTTGACCAGGAAACCGTCGGCCTTCATCATCTCGCGGATGGTGATTACGTCGGGATGAACCTTACCCCATGAAAGCGGTTCAACAGCCACGTCCAGATAGTCGGCGCCGGCGCGTGCCACCTCCAGCATACTTGCGGGAGAGAAGCCGGGGCCGGTGTGGCCGTGATACTGAACCTTGATGTGGGGATATTTCTTCTTGATGCTGGCAACCAGCTGACCCAGCGCGGTGGGACGGCCGATACCCGCCATATCCTTGAGGGCGATCTCGTCGCAGCCGTACTCAACCACCTTGTCCACAACGCCCATGTAATACTCTACGGTGTGGATGGGAGAATGGGTGATACTCAGGGCCACCTGGCTGATCATACCAGCCTTCTTTGCATATTCAACAGAAAGACGGAGGTTGCGGTGGTCATTGAGGCCGCAGAAAGAACGCGAAATGTTGGTACCCTGAGCGCATTTTACCTTGTACATCAACTCGCGGACATCCTTGGGGACCGGATTCATGCGGAGTGCGTTCAAACCGCGCTCCAGCATGTGGGTCTGGATGCCGACCTTGTTGAACGGAGCGGTCCACTTGCGGACTGCCACGTTGGGATTTTCGCCAAAAAGGAGATTGACCTGCTCGAATGCGCCGCCGTTGGTCTCAACGCGGTCGAAGCAACCCATATCGATAATGGGCTGAGCTACCTGAAGCAACTGGTCAACTCTCGGGACATATTTGCCCGAAGACTGCCACATATCCCTGTACACCAGGGAGAATTTGATTTCGCGTGCCATTTAAAATGTTATTTCATAGGTTGAATGGACGGCAAATTTAGTCAAAAAATGTTGGATTTTGAAAAATTTGTTTACCTTTGCGGTCCACATTACACGGTGCCTGTAGTTCAGTTGGTTAGAGCGTCAGATTGTGGTTCTGAATGTCGTGGGTTCGAGTCCCACCAGGCACCCTACCCTTTTCTCGTGAAGAAGAGGAAGTTAGAATATTAACTTTTAAAATGTTTACACAATGGCTGTAAAGATTCGCCTGGCTCGCCATGGCAAGAAAAACTTCGCATTTTACCACATCGTGGTAGCTGATTCCCGCGCACCCCGTAACGGTCGTTACATCGAGCAGCTCGGTACTTACAATCCCAACACCAATCCCGCTAACATCGTTGTCAACAGCGAACGTGCACTCTATTGGCTTGGTGTAGGCGCACAACCCACCCCGACCACCCGTCGCATCCTCTCTTACGAAGGTATCCTTCTTAAGAAGCACCTTGCAGGCGGTGTAGCAAAGGGCGCTCTCACTGAGGAGCAGGCTGCTGCCAAGTGGGATGCCTGGAAGGCAGAGCGTGACGCAAAGGTTGCTGCAAAGGTTTCCAACGTAGCCGCCAGCAAGCGTGACGCTGCAAAGGCTGCAAAAGAGGCCGAGGCTAAGGTCAACGACGCCCGCGCAGAGGCTATCGCCAAGAAGAAAGCAGAAGAGGCTGAAGCTGCCCGCAAGGCTGCAGAAGAGGCCAAGGCTGCTGCTGAGGCTGCCGCTGCCGAAGAAGCTCCCGCAGAGGAAGCTGCCGAGGAAGCACCCGCAGAGGCTTAAGCGATGCGTATTCTCAAATCGTATGGCACCGAAGGCGGCGTAATCATAAGCGCCCCCGAAGTCGACATCGAGGAGAGGAAATCAGAACCGGCGTTCATCGAATTCGATGGACTGCCGGTTCCTTTTTTTATTGAGGAAGTCACCCCCCGCGGCGGGGCAAAATACTTTGTCAAACTGGAGGATATCGACACTCTGGAGCAGGCGGAAGAACTTGTCGGCAAGGAGATTAGCTTTGAAGAGGAAGACGATGACGACTACGAAGACATTGTCGGCTACACTGTCATCGACCAGAATGGACAAAAGATAGGCGAAATCACCGCCTTCGAAGACATCCCCGGCAACCCGTGCATAGAGATCGCCGGCGGAGCACTGATTCCCTGCCCGGACGAATGCATCCTGGACGTGGATCAGAAGAAGAAAACCATAAAACTGCAGATCGCAGAGGGCCTGATCTAGGCCTTTTCTACCTTTGATTTATAGGAAGTACGCGCCAGACCGCGCGAAATGTTGTTCAACCGCTTTGCAAGGATCTTGCGGCGGATGGGGGCCGCCTTGTCGGTGAACATCACGCCGTCCAGGTGGTCCATCTCGTGCTGAACCATACGGGCTGCGAAATTGTCGAAAATTTCTTCCTTCTCTTCCAGATTCTCATCGAAATAGCGCACGGTTATGGTCTTTGGCCGCTTGATGTCGGCGTCCACGCTGGGTATCGACAGGCATCCTTCAGAATATTCTGACATCTCGCTGCTTTCACTCACCACCACCGGGTTTATCATCTTGCGCACGAAGCCCTTGAGCTCCGGATAGTTCTCCACCAGCTCGTTGCCGTCCACAACCAGCATCCGCTCGCTGACACCCACCTGCGGTGCTGCCAGGCCGCAGCCGTCGGCCTCGTGCATGGTCTCGTGCATATCCTCGAAGAAGGCCTGGATTTTGGCCTTGTCGGCAGTGGACAAATCGACCTCGGCAGCGCGCTCGCGCAATACCGGAGAGCCATAGAGATAAATCGGAAGTATCATAATATCAATTTTTTATCGAATCGGGCCGGTCCAGATAGCTCTGCAGGATGATGCTGGCGCTGATCTTGTCCACCGCCTCCTTCTCTCGCCGGGCCATCTTCTTCATTCCGCCGTCAATCATGGCGCGATGGGCCAGCACTGAGGTGAACCGCTCGTCCTCCAGGGTCACCGGGATATCCGGGAACTTTTTCCTGAGCAGATTCAAAAAGGCGTCGACGTCCCTGGCCGCCTCGCTGGGAGCGCCGTCCAGGTTCATCGGATAGCCCACCACAAACCGTATAATGGTCTCATTCTGCGAGTATTTTTGAAGATAATCTATTATATTTGCAGAATGGACGGTGTCCAGGGCCGATGCAAACACCATCGTCGGGTCGCTGACTGCCAACCCGGTGCGCTTGCGTCCAAAGTCGATGCCGATTATTCTGTTCATCGGCCGCAAAGTTAGTTATTATGAATAAAAAGTTAAAAACATATCTCTTTGCCCTGTCGGTTGCGGTGCTGACCTATCTGCTGATAGATTTCACTCCGCTGCGGCGCACCATACGCGGATACCCTTCCCGGGAAACCCGCGAGGCAGCGCTTGAAAACCGGCTGAAGATAGACTCCCTGGAGCGACAGATACAGCTCTGGGCGTTTCAGGTAGGAAACATCCAGCGTGTGATGAGCGGCCGCGAGGCGATGGATCTGGACAGTATCGCCGCCCTGCACAAGGAGACCGGAGAAGAGGACATGTACGCCACAATGTACGCCCGTCAGGACTCGCTTCTGCGCGGCATCGTAGAGAAGGAGACCGCTCTGGACCTGAGCCAGGCCGACATCCACGGCACTTTACTGGAGGGACTGGACTTCTTCACCCCGCTCAAAGGTATGGTCACGGAGCCGTTCAACCTGGCCATCAACCACCCCTACATCGACATTGCGGCCGACGAGAACGCCACTGTATACAGCATTATGGACGGCACGGTAATCAGCGCCGGGTGGAACGACGATACCGGCTATGTGATGATAATCCAGCACGGACACGACCTGGTGTCCATTTACAAACATAACGACCGTCTGCTCAAGCAGGCGGGCGACAAGGTCAAGGTCGGCACCCCCATCGCCATTGTGGGCAATAGCGGCCGCCTGGCAACCGGCGTGCAGCTGCACCTGGAGCTCTGGCACGGCGGCGAAGCGGTAGATCCGGCAAAATACATCAGTTTCTAAGATGCAGCAGGACGGTAAGATTCACATTGCGGTTTTAGGCTCCACAGGGAGCATCGGTACCCAGACGCTGGACGTAATATCCCAGCATCCCGACCTTTTCCAGGCGGAACTTCTGGTGGCCGGCAGCAACAGCGCCCTGCTGATAGAGCAGGCCCGCGCGTTCAACCCGGGCAGCGTGGTTATCTGCGACGAAAGCAAATACAAAGAGGTTTTTGACGCCCTGGACAAAGAGGATATCAAGGTCTACGCCGGGATGGATTCGGTGTGCGACATGATGTCCGACAGCACTATAGACATCGTGGTGGCTTCCATAGTCGGCTTTGCCGGACTGCGCAGCGCCATCGCCGCCATCGAGGCGGGCAAGACGGTGGCCCTTGCCAACAAGGAGACGCTGGTGGCGGCCGGAAGCCTGGTGATGAATCTGGCGGCCAAGCGCGGCACCCGCATCGTCCCGGTGGACAGCGAGCATTCCGCAATCTTCCAGTGCCTGCAGGGGAGCCGTCGCGCCGATGTGGAGAAGCTGCTGCTGACCTGCTCCGGAGGCCCTTTCCTTCACAAGACCAAAGAAGAAATCGCACGGATGACGCCTGCGGCGGCGCTGAAGCATCCCCGTTGGAACATGGGAGCCAAGGTCACTATCGATTCGGCCAGCCTTATGAACAAGGGACTGGAGATGATAGAGGCCCGGTGGCTGTTCGATATGCCGGCAGAGCGTATCGAGGTGGTGATTCATCCCGAATCGATAATCCACTCCGCCGTACAGTATCAAGACGGTGCGATAATCGCCCAGCTGAGCGTACCCGACATGCGCATCCCCATACAGTATGCCCTCGGATGTCCCGTCAGGCTGAATCTCAACGCCCCTCGCATCAGCTTTGCCAAATTGGGGCAGATGACCTTCGAAGCCCCCGACATTGACAGGTTCCCTTGTCTGGGAATAGCCCGCAGGGCGCTGGACAAAGGTGGCAACGCCGCCTGCGCCATGAACGCCGCAAACGAAGTGGCGGTGGCCGCATTTTTGCAGGAGAAAATACCGTTTTCTGCTATTCCGGAGGTAATTACGGGCACCATGTTCCGCACCCCGTTTGTAGCAGAACCTTCGCTGGAGGACATCTACGCCACGCATGGGCAGGCGATGTCCATAGCTAAGGAAATTGCTAATTAACAGACTTTTATGGTACTTTTTATAAAGATAGTACAGGTAATCTTCGCCCTGTCGATTTTGATTCTGATCCACGAGCTGGGGCACTATACATTCGCCAAACTGTTCAAGACCAGGGTCGACCAGTTCTACCTGTTCTTCAATCCAAAGTTCTCGCTGTTCCGCTGTAAGAAGTTCGGCGGCAAACTGCACACCAAGTTCTTTTCAAAGAACGAGCAGCCGCTGCCCCCCGACAGCGATCTGAGCGCGCTTGCCGACGATGACTGGCGCAAATATCCCGACAACACCGAATACGGCATCGGCTGGATTCCCCTGGGCGGCTATTGCGCAATCGCCGGAATGATAGACGAGACCAAGGACGCCAGCGCCCTGAGCAAGGAGCCGCAGCCGTGGGAACTCCGCACCAAACCCGCCTGGCAGCGTTTCTTGATAATGTTCGGCGGCGTGCTGTTCAACTTTATCCTGGCCATAATACTCTACGCTGCCGTTTTGCACCATTGGGGCGAGGAGTATCTGCGCAACGAAGACGCCGTGTACGGCATCGCCGTAAATGACCTCTCCAAGGAGATGGGCTTTGAAAACGGCGACAAAATCCTTTCAATTGACGGCCGCGAGATAGACGATTTCTCGCAGATCCAGATAGAGCTCGTGCACTCCCGTGCCAGCGAAGTCAAGGTGCTGCGCGGCACCGACACCCTCACGATAGAGATTGGCGAGGAATACATCCCCCGCATGCTCAATTCGCCCGGAATGTTCTCTCTGGCATATCCCTTCGAGGTGGCCGGCTTTATGGAGAACTCCATCAACAAGGATTCCGGGCTTCAGCCCGGCGACCGCGTAGTGGCGGTAAACGGCGAGGAGATGTTCCTGGTGCCCGACATCCACGAGGCGTTGCAGGCGCACAAGGGAGATTCGATTCTGGTGGATGTCACGCGCGCCGGGGCCCGGCAGCAGGTCGGCCTGCAGGTCGACACCACCGGTATGGTGCAGGTGATGCTGGAGAGCGACCTGACCAAGTTCTTCAAGGTCACCCGCAACAAATATGGATTCTTCCCTGCAATTCCTGCCGGCATCCGCAAGGCCTGCAAATACATCGGCAGTTACGTAAAGGACCTGGGGTTGATATTCTCGCCCAAGACCAAAGCCTATAAGTCGGTGGGCAGCTTTATCACCATCGGCCGCATCTTCCCCGGCACTTGGGACTGGCAGCGCGTCTGGTCACTGACGGCGATGCTGTCGATAATGCTGGCGGTACTCAACATCATCCCCATCCCCGGCCTGGACGGCGGCCACATCCTCTTTATCCTTGTAGAAATCATCACCGGCCGCAAGCCCAGCGACAAATTCCTGGAGGTAGCCCAGACAATCGGCATGATACTGCTCTTGGCACTGATGGTGCTGGCCTTCGGCAATGATATAAGAAGTTTATTCAAATAGACACGATATGAAATTTTCAAGATTTATACCGATTGCGATACTGGCGCTTGTACTGGCGGCCGGATGCAAGAACAGCGGCGGCGAGATACTCCCCTCCATCAGCGGCAAGGCCGGCGAAGTTGCCGTAGTCTGCTCCAAGGCCGAGTGGGAAGGCGAGCCCGGCACCACCATCCGCGCCCTGCTGGGCAACGAGGTCCCCTATCTACCTCAGGTAGAGCCTATGTACGACCTGTTCAACGTGCCGGAGCAGGCCTTTACCAAACTGTTCCGCGTACACCGCAACATAATCGTCTTTGCCACAGATAAAAAGTACACCGAGTGCACCTACACCGTCTTTAACGACGTGTGGGCCACTCCCCAGACGGTAATCAACATACAGGCTCCTGACGGGGCTGCTGCGGCAACCATGGTCACAAAAAAGAGCGACAAGATTCTCGCTACCCTTGAAAAGGCCGAGCGGAGCCGTGTGATAAGCAATATCAAGGCTTTCGAAAACCACGATCTGGGCAAGACTGTCGGCAAGATCTTCGGCGGCAGCCCCGTATTTCCCAACGGCTACACCGTGAAGAAGGCCACTGACAATTTCATCTGGGTTTCATGCGAAACCACCTACACCAACCAGAGCGTGCTGATATGGAAGTATCCCTATCAGGGAGAGGCATCGCTTACGCCGGAAGCCCTTGCGGCTAAACGCAACGAGATTACAAAAGAGCATATCCCCTGCACAATGGAGAACAGCTATATGATTCTCAACCCCGATATCTTCCCCGGAAGCACTACGTTTGAATATCAGGGGCGCAATATAGTGGAGATGCGCGGACTTTGGGAAGCTTACAACGACTTTATGGGAGGCCCCTTCGTTTCCCACACTTTCCTGAGTCAGGATGGCAGCGAAATCATCACCACAGATGCCTTTGTGTATGCTCCAAAGTACGACAAACGCAACTATCTGCGGCAGGTAGAAGCAATGCTTTACTCCTTCGAATGGAACAATCCTACGCCGGAAGAGTAAATTAAATTTGCTTATATCCAAAATTTACATACCTTTGCACTCCCAATTTTGGGACCCGGTGGGTTCGTCTATCGGTAGGACACAAGATTTTCATTCTTGGAAGAGGAGTTCGATTCTCCTACCCACTACCAAATATAAAATATTAAAGTAATGGCAAATCACGCATCAGCAGACAAGCGTTTCCGTCAGAGTGAGAGACGCAGATTGCATAACAAGTATTATGCACGCACAACCAGGAACGCCATCAAGGCTATCCGCAACACTACAGACAAGGCAGCCGCAGAGCAAATGGCTCCCAAGGTATTCGCAATGATTGACAAACTTGCAAAAACAAACGTCATTCACAAAAACAAAGCTGCGAATTTAAAAAGCGGTATAGCACTCCATATCAACAAAATGGCATAATTTGAGGATTTAACCTCGGATTTTGAAACAAACTCTCCATATTTGGGGAGTTTGTTTTTTATTTACACACTTATGAATGGAATCAGCATCAAAAACTGGAGAGAGGAGGACCGGCCGAGAGAGAAGATGCTCGAGCGGGGAAGCGCAGCGCTGACGGATGCGGAATTGCTGGCAATTCTGCTGAGGACCGGCAGCCGTGCAAAAAGCGCCCTGGACATTGCCAGGGAGTTGCTTCAGGGGGCGGGGAACTCCCTGTGCAACTTGGCCAATTATTCCCTGGACCGACTCACCGCCACCGCGGGAGTAGGCGACGCCAAGGCGGTAACGCTGCTGGCGGCCTTCGAGGCTGGGCGGCGCAGCCTGATTGCGGGCAAAGACCGCGACCGCATCGTATATGACGCCCGCAGCGCGCTGGAGGTCATCAGCCCGCTGATTGCGCATCTCGACCACGAGGAGTGTTGGGCGTTGTTCCTGAGCCGGTCCAACCGCATCATCTCCAAGGAACGGATAAGCAGCGGCGGTACATTTTCTACAACCTTCGACGTCAAGATTGTGGTCAAGCGGGCCGTGGAAAAACTTGCCAGCGGCATTATCCTGATTCACAACCATCCCGGCGGGAATCCCAAACCGGGCAAGATGGACCTGATGCATACGGAGGAGCTGCGAAAGGCGGCCTCCGTGCTGGGAATAACCCTCATAGACCACATTATCGTGGGGGGCGACAAATTTTACAGTTTCTGCGAAGAAATGTACGGGAAGCGCTAGGCTATATCTCCTTGCGCAGGCGTGCGATGGGTATCTTGAGCTGCTCGCGGTATTTGGCCACGGTGCGGCGGGCCACGTTGTAGCCCTTGGATGAAAGCAGATCCACCAGCTGCTCGTCTGTCATCGGCTTGTGCTTGTCCTCGTTCTCTATGCTCTCCGTGAGGATGGCCTTGATTTCGCGGGTGGAGGCCTCCTCTCCCGACTTGGTTACAAGGCCCTCGGAGAAGAAATATTTGAGCGGATAGATGCCGAAGTGGGTCTGGACATACTTGCAGTTGACCACGCGTGAGATGGTGGAGATGTCCAGGCCGGTGCTGTCGGCTATGTTCTTGAGAACCATCGGTTTAAGTTTGGTCTCGTCGCCGTCTATGAAGTATTCGTACTGGAACGACACTATGGCGTTCATAGTGTTCTGGAGGGTCTTCTGGCGCTGTTTGATGGCCTCCACAAACCATTTCGCAGAGTTGAGTTTGGCCTTTACGAAAGACACCGCCTCCTTCTCCTGACGGGTCGATTTGCTGGCCGCCTGCATCAGCAGTTCCGCGTAGTTTTTATTGACGCGTAGCTCCGGTATGTTGAAGCGGGGCATCGTGATTACCGGCACACCGTCCTTGAGCTCCAAAATGAAGTCGGGCACAATCTGCTGCGCCTGATCGGAATAAGTGTCGTCTATCTGGCCGCCCGGACGGGGATTCAGGCGTACTATTTCGTCAATTGCGCTCTTGAGCTGCTCTTCCGTAAGATTCAGCTTCTGGGTGATCTTGGAGTAGTGCTTCTTTGCCAGTGCGTCAAAGCATTCGTCCACTATTCTGCGGGCATTGGCCTGAGCCTCGGTGGGGTTGTCCACATCCAGCTGCAGCAGCAGGCACTCCTGCAGGTCGCGGGCTCCGACTCCTACCGGTTCGAAGCTCTGGATGACCTTGAGAATGCTCTCCAATTCCTCTTCGTTGGTTTCTATGCCAAGTTTGAACAGGATGTCGTCGGAGAGGCTCTCCAAATCGCGGCGCAGATAGCCGTCCTCTTCCAGCATGCCTATCATGAAGCGGGCAATCTGCATGCTGCGTTCGTCCAGTTTGCAATAGCCAAGCTGGTTTTCCAGATTTTCCTGGAGACTCTCTTTTACAGAAAAAGTGTTGTATTGAGGCTTTTCGTCCTTGCCCTGGTTATTGACGTACAATTTGTACGAAGGGGTCGGGTCGCTGGGGCCGTACTCGTTCAGGGAGATGTTCTTGGGTGCCTCCTCTTCCGGATCCTTCTCCTCTTCCGTGGCTTCGTCAAGCACAGGATTCTCTTCCAGCTCCTGCTGCACGCGACGCTGGAGTTCCAGTGTGGGCAGTTCCAGAAGCTTTATGGTCTGGATCTGCAGCGGCGAGAGTCGCTGCGTCTGCCTCAGTTCCTGTGATAACGACTGCTTTGTCATCTTACAATACAGAGTAATTGATCCTCTCCCTTACTATGAAGCCGGACGGATATGAGCCTTTTATGGAATTCAAGAACTTACGGGCGTCCTCCTTGCTGCGGAAATCGCCTACGGTGACCTTGAAGTAAGGATTTTCGTATGCACGATAGACGGCGATGCCGGGGTGCTGCGCCTTGAAGCTGGCGGCAACCTTCTCCGATTTGGCTCTTGCATCCTGCTTGTTGTCAAAGAATATGCGGATGCGATAGCCGGTCTTGCTGCGGCTGGCGTTGCGGGCAATATGATTGGACATCGCCTTGGCCACCGCATCTGTCTGGTCAATCACTACCTTTCCCTCGCGCGACGCCGACGAATTCTTGTCGCCCAGCACATTGAAGATGTTCTTGCCGACAAGGGTGGAATCCACCGTAGAGCGATTGGCATAAGTCGAATCGATTTCGTTGGTGTTCTGGGCAAGCGCGGCAAAAGAGGCTGCGACAAGCGCCAGTGCTATGAGTATCGCCTTTTTCATCTTTCAAGCATCTTAACTAATTGAGCCACCGGCACTTTTGAGTCCCGGAACCGTTTGGACATAAGCCCTGCCTTAAGGGTGGCATCGTAGGTCACGGTGTATCCTTTTTCTGCAAAATCGTCCAGCGACATGGTGGACAAGGTTATTATAGACAGCGGGCTGTCAAACCCGACCAGGAGCGGCACCGAAACAACTTCGCTGCTGCGGCGGTGGAGCGTCGGTTTGGGGTCGCCCTTTTCGCAGCCGAGCTCTATCGTGGCCACTCTCTTGTCGTTTCTGTTGAAGAGTTCTGAGTACAACTTGGTCACGGAGATGTTCTGGCAGGATTCGTTCTCCGCATCTATGGTGAGACTGGTGCCGAGTTTGAGCTGCTTGCTGGCAAGGGAGACATTGTCAAGGCCCTCCAGATTGCAGTCGTTAACCGTAATCTGCTCCTGCAGAGGCTTGCACGAAACAAGCGCCGCAGCCACCAGTATAATTGCGAAAAATCTCTTCATCTAAAGGCAAAGATAATAAATAAAACTAACTTTACGGTGTTATTTGTAGAGGCAATGAGCAATAACTATACCATGGCCCCCAGGGTGCTGATAGAGACCTACGGCTGCCAGATGAACGTGAATGACAGCGAAGTGGTGCTGGCGATTCTTTCAAAGAGCGGATACGTGCTTTGCAAGGAGGTTGCTGCCGCCGATCTGGTGCTGATAAACACCTGTGCGATACGCGACAATGCGGAGCAGCGCATCCTCGGCCGGCTGGACTTTTTCCGGCAGGAGAAAAAGCGCCGCCCTTCTCTGGTTGTGGGGGTTATCGGCTGTATGGCGGAGAGGCTCAAGGACAAGCTGCTGGATCATCCCGTGGTGGATCTGGTAGCCGGGCCCGACGCCTACCGCGACCTGCCTCGCCTGCTGGAAGCGCTTCGCGAGTCCGGCTCCAAACAGATCAATACGCTCCTTTCCCACGAAGAGACCTACGGCGACATCTCGCCGGTGCGTATGGACCCCAACGGCGTAAGCGCCTACATCTCCATTATGCGCGGCTGCAACAATGTATGCTCTTACTGCGTGGTGCCCTACACCCGCGGCGCCGAGCGCAGCCGGGACTGCGAAAGCATCCTTAGGGAGGCGCGCGAGGCAATAGACGCCGGCTATAAGGAGATTATCCTTCTGGGCCAGAATGTCGATTCGTATAAGTTTGGCGATGTCGGCTTTGCGCAGCTGCTGGCAATGGTGGCGGAGATTTCGCCCTCCGTGCGTGTGCGCTTCTCCACCTCCCACCCCAAGGATATGAAGGACGAGGTGCTTCTGACCATGGCTGCCTATCCAAATATCTGCAAGCACATCCACCTTCCGGTGCAGTCAGGCAGCAACACGATGCTGGAGAAGATGCGCCGCCGCCACACCCGCGAGTGGTATCTGGAACGGGTGGCCCGCATCCGCGAAATAATGCCCGATTGCTCCATCACCACAGATGTCATCGCCGGTTTCTGCGGCGAAACGGAGTCTGACTTTGAGGATACGTTGCGGCTGTTCCAGCAAGTGCGCTTCGACGCGGCCTTCATGTTCCAGTATTCCGAGCGTCCGGGCACCCTGGCGGCACGCCATTATCCCGACGATGTGCCACCGGAGGTAAAGACAGAGCGGCTGAACCGCATAATTGCCCTGCAGAACGAACTCTCTGCCGAGAGCAACCGCCGCGATATTGGCCGCGAGTTCGAGGTCCTGGTAGAAGGCTTCTCCAAGCGCTCCACGGCCGACCTTATGGGCCGCACGTCCCAGAACAAGGCGTGCGTCTTCCCCGCCGCCGGCCACACCAAGGGCGAATACGTCACCGTCCGTGTACTGGACAGCACCCCCGCCACCCTCATCTGCGAAATTGTGAAATAATTATTTTGGATATGAACCGCATCAAATCATTATTCCTTCTGATTATTGCGCTGCTGGCCTCCGACACTCTGTGGGCTCAGGTTCCCGCAAACGATTCCACAAGAGTCACCATCCGTCCACAGTTGTCGGACAGCCGTTACTTCGGAGACGGACTTTCGATGGAAAGGACTCTTAAATATTGGGAAGACGGTCCGCTGACACTCAATGACTTCACTACCAGGCCGGGCCATATGGAAGGGGATATCAAAATCATCTCCGAACTGGGATACGGCATGAAGACTTGCGACAACAAGTGGAAGGTCCGCAACACCATATATTATGCCCCCGGTCTCGTGACTTATATGAACCCCTATTCCTCCTGGATGGATCCCGACCATCGCAATGAATCGGAGCTGAAATATATGCAGACCGCCTTCGACTATGTGGAGTTGTGCCGCAGACGCGCCCAGAACGACATTGCAAGCGGAGGCACCTATTCTTTCGAAACGGTTGCAAGGTATCATATGCACATCGCCGACAGCTTCCTTAACGAGATGCGGGAAGATGTAAAGCAGGGGCAGGACACCGCCGCCGTCAACCGCTATTCCGACAAGATTCTGGCAGAACTGGCGCAGACTCCAGAGGCCGAATACACAGAACCCGACACCCGACATAGCGGCTGGGCGCTTGGAATGCACGCCGGCGCATGGACCGATGTATATCTGGGGGAGATGGGGACGTATGTCAAGCCCATTGTGGGCTTTGATTTCGGCTGGGACTTTGACATCCGCAGGTTCAACATTTACCTTGATATGATGTATGGCCGCAGTCTCAGACCTCTGATGCGGGACATCCCCCGCGACGGATACCGCTGGGATGCCGGCGAGAAGATTACTGGCGGCAATATGCACATCGCTCTGGGCTATGCCCTTGTTAATTCGCAGTGGTGGAAACTGGCCCCCTTTGCAGGAATCGGCGTTGGCTTCATTGACTATCCTTTTAATCCCCTGGATCCTGATGATGACTCAGAGGAGATATCCGGATTCCGTTGCCTTGCCGGCATCAATACGGACTTCAAGCTCCGCCGTTGGGTCGATTATAGGTACGCTCCTTCCATTGGAGAGATGACGTTACGCACACGATTGTTTGTGGCACACACCGCCTTTGCCACACCCTGTCCGGCATGGTCCATCAATCTGGGTGTCAGCATAAACTTTCTGGGCTGGCTTTGTCCGACCTACTAACGAGATGACTGCAGGCCGCAGCCAGGCCTATTCCACAAACTGGATCTTTCCCAGATCGCGGGGCTTGGCGTCGGGCTCTTCGTCGGGATAGCCCAGGCCCACGATTACGCGAAGCTTATAGCCTTCGCTGAAGTTCAGTTTGTCCAGGAAGGGCTTGGCTTCAGGGATGCTGTTCATCATCATTACCGGACCGGCCATTACCACCGAGCCAAGGCCCAGCGACTTGGCTGCCAGGCAGACGTTTTCGCACAGCAGACCGACATTTATCAGGCACATTCCCGATTCGTCATCGGGGCAGGCGACTGCGATAGCGGCCGTGGCATTGCGCAGCACGTTGCGGAACTTGGGATCGTCGGCGCCCATAGGGAATGGTGATTTCTCCTTGATGGCCTGCGTGAGACCGTCAAAATATTCCTGATTGTCGATGATGCGCACCTCCCACTGCTGGTGATTCATGGCGTTGGGGGCGTTCACGCCGCACTCGGCAATCTGCTGCAGCAATTCGCGCGGCACGGTCTGGTCGGTATAATGACGCACCGACCTGCGGGCCATAATGGTTTCGATTACGGGGTTTTTCATTTCGTCTTGCATCTCCTTGGGAGCATTCTGCCCGCATCCCGTACCGGCCAGGCACAGGATAGCGACAGCGATGGTAAGTATTGTCTTTTTCATAATACGCTAAGTTACGGATTTTTTGCAGAGGTGGTGTCAAAAGAAGTCCCGTTTGAGTAGGCTACGGAAAGGGACGGCTTGCCACCAAGACCCGGTATCAGCCTGTGGCGTCAAACGAAAAAGACAAAACAGTCCCGACAGCTAATTCTAACGCAGGTACCCCTTGACGCCAGTTATGCAAAAATGAGTCAGTACTCGATTCCGGGAAGGTTAGAGGCAGTTGAGGTAAACGGCGGCGGCGGCGGTGAGGGCGGCGGTTTCTATGCGGAGGCGGCTGTCGCCGAGAGAGATGATTTGCCAGCCGCGGGAGGCGGCGAGGGCCATTTCTTCGCGGGAGAAGTCGCCCTCGGGGCCGATCATTATCACGAATTCACGGCCGGCTGCCTCAGACAACGCCTGGGTGATGTGAATCTTCTGAGCGCCTTCTACGTCGGAGCAGTAGCAGATGTACTTGTTAACGCCGCTTCCGAAGTTGCGGGCCAGGAAGTCGCGAACCGGCATGAGCGGCTCCAAAGCAGGAATCGCCCCCTTGTGGCTCTGTTTTGTGGCCGAAACCAGAATCCTTTCGCAGCGGTCGCCCTTGAAGACGCGGCGCTCGCTGTAGTCACCCACCAACGGCACTATGGTATCGACGCCAATTTCGGTGGCCTTTTCGCAGAACCACTCGAAGCGGTCGATGTTCTTGGGCGGCGCCACGGCCATCGTCAGATTGTAGGGATGAGAGCCGTAGCCTTCTACCACGTTCAGAATATCGAACCTGGTGGCAGCGGCATCGGCGGTAACTATCCGGCATTCGTAAAGATTTCCGCAGCCGTCAATCACGTGGATGGTGTCGCCCGCGCGGTGACGCAGCACCTTTATGCAGTGGCCCGACTCCTGCGAATCCAGCATCCGCCCGCCGGCGGAAATATCGGATGAATAAAACAGTTCCATAGGCTATGAGCAGGCTTCCGCGCGTTTCCACTCCCCTACTTCCATGTCGTGGATATCGCTACCGTCTATCTTGAAACGGAGGGCGGTGCGCACAATGTGTATCCCCTGAAAGCCGCAACTTCCGGGATTGAACACCATCGTGTCCAGCTTCTTGTCGCCCATCACACGCAGTATGTGGGAGTGCCCGCAAACGAAGATGCGCGGCTTGTTATGAGTTATCAGATTGTAGGCCTCCCAGTCGTAACGGCCGGGGAAGCCGCCGATATGAGTCATCGCCACCTTGACCTCCTCTGCCATAAACACCTGTGTCAGAGGATACGCCACCCGGACGTCGGCGCCGTCGCAGTTGCCGTAAACGCCTATCAAGGGCTTGAAGGCCGCGATGGTATCGGCACAGGCGATGCCGCCGAAGTCGCCGGCGTGCCAGATCACGTCCACCGGCTCCAGAAACCGCTGCACGTCTTCGGCAAACACGCCGTGGGTATCGCTGATGAGCCCTACATACATATCGTTATCCTCCGAGTAACCTCGTCCAGAGGCTCGATACGAACCTCAACGGTCTCTTCCGGCAGCAGGTCGGATATCTTTTCCGGCCATTCCATAAAGCAGAAACTGCCGCTGTAGAAATACTCCTCCAGCCCGAGGTCGGACGCCTCTTTTAAAGAATCGACACGATAGAAATCAAAATGATACACCGGAAAGCCATCGGCTGCCTGATATTCGTTGACGATGGTGAAGGTCGGGCTGCAGACGTTATCCTCCACCCCCAGCTCATCGCAAAGCGCCTTGATGAAGGTGGTCTTGCCCGCCCCCAGATGACCGTAGAAGGCAATCAGACGTTCCTCGCCCACCGTCTCCAAAAACTCGGCAGCAGCCGCACCCAGATTGTCCAACTTGCAAATTATCTCTTTCATCGTGTTTGATTTCCACCTACAAAGATATAAATTTGTAGAGTTATGAACGCTGACAAGACCAATACATACACATATAAAGTTCAGCCGCAGGACCTTGACGGCCGACGGCATTTCAGGGCGGTGGCGCTGGAGAGGATGCTGCTCACGATGGCCGCAAATGCCGCAAACGACCGCGGCTTCGGAGCCTTCAAACTGATAGACAGCGGCAGCGTGAGCTGGGTGCTGCTCAAATTTGCCGTGGAGATGGCCGCCCTGCCTGCAGAAGAAGAGGAGGTCACCGTCACCACCTGGGTAGAGAAGGTCGGCACGCTGCTCACCACCAGAAATTTCACAATCCGCAACGCAACGGGCGAGGTAATTGGCCACGCCGCCAGCGAATGGGCCATCATCAACCTGACAACCCGCCGGCCGATGAACCTGGCGGCCGACACCGAGATTGCCGGCTGTGCCACGGGCGAGGCCGTTCCGGTTGAACTTCCGGGCCGCCTGACAATCCTCAATCCCGGCGAAGAGACCGGCAAAACCGCCGTCCGCGTCAGCTACAGCGACATCGACTACAACGGCCACGCCAACAGCATGCACTACCTGCAGTGGATGCTGGACGCCTGTCCGATAAAAAAGATATACGAGAGGCAGATTACCCGCCTGGAGATAATCTACGTGAAAGAGGTGCTCTACGGCGAGACGGTGGAGGTTTTTTATAAGGAGTGCGAAGACGGCACCACCCTGTTTGCGGTAAAGGCCGCCGACAGCAGCGACTGCGTCCGGGCACAGATAACCTGGAAATAACGGAATCCTATGCACGGCTGGATTTTACAACTCATACCTGCGCTGATGATGGTCTGTATGACCACCGGCGGCTGCACATACGACTATCCCAAGAAGGAATATGTACCGGCGGGAATAGAGCGCCACGGCGGTCACGGCACACCTGCCGACGCCGCAGAAACCGAACTGACGCTGGTCACCTACAATGTGGCCAATATGGGCCACGGCGGCGACCGTCTGGACGATATCGCCCGTTTCATAGAACAGACCGGAGCCGATTTCGCCGGCCTGAACGAGGTCGACAGCTGCAACCAGCGCCATAGCAACTTCCAACTGAAGGACGTGGCTGAAAAACTGGGCGGATGGAGCTATCACTTTGCGTCGGCATTTGACTTTGCTGGCGGCGGATACGGCAACGGCGCCCTTTGCAACAAACCGCTGCTGGACGCCTATACCCTGCCCATTCCCCGCGGCAGCGGGCACGAACCCCGCAGCGTTGCTGTAATTGAGACCGAAGATATCGTGTTCTGCGCCACCCACCTGGACTTCGGGCCTCCCGGCGAACCTTCTTACGAACAGGCGGTGTACCTGAACCGGTGGTTCGGCGAACATTACGACAACTACGGCAAGCCGGTGATTATCTGCGGCGATTTCAACACCGACCCCGGAACCGCCACTATAGACGAAATGGACCGCTGTTGGACGCGGCTGTCACGCCCGGAACTGAGCTGGCCGTCCAACAATCCGACAATGTGTCTGGACTACTTCTTCTGCTATAACGGAGCTGTCCCCGTGGAAGTTGTGGACAACGCGCGTCCGGAGGGCATCGTGGACTACACCCAGACCTCCGACCACCTTCCGGTAGTGGTCAAAATACGCATAACCCGCCCGCACGAAAGTTCAACCGGCGGCAGGCAGAACCGGCAGAACACCCCTGTCAGCGCCGTAAAAGTCTTCGGGTCTGCAGCGAACAATGCCACCTCCGTGGCTCCTTTGCAGGCATATACGGTGTCGGATGCCGACGGATTCCCGCTGGAGAATGTATTTGAAATCTACCTCGGTCCAAAGGGCGGCAATCTGATGATTAAAGACGACCTGGGCAATTTCTGGTCTTTGAAAGAAGGCGGTCATATGACCGTCGGCGGCAGCAGCGCCATACCCGCCTGTGATGCCACCGCCATTCTCTTGCGGATGGACTTCGGCACAAGGAAATGGGAGATGATACCTATACAGTCCGTCCAGTTGCAACCCTACAAATCGGAGGCGGCACCCGTTCCGCTGTACTGGGCTGGCAACGGCATCTTCAGGGGAGACCATTTTATCCCCGACAATGGCTATTCCCGTTATTTTTACCGCGTTATCTGCGACAGGCCGGACATTGTCTACGCCTGGGTCCGCGGACAGGGCGGCAAAGTGACACCCGTGCTGGAAGCCGGATGCACCGGCGCAGTGATTTTTGGCGTAGAACCGTCTCTTGCAGGCAAAAAGGTGCTTCCGATAGTGGACATCTACAACCGCACCCAAACCCTTAAGATTGACAACCGCACATACGACGCCGTGCTAATCGGCGACTCCATCACCGAGGTGTGGGGCAGGAACGAGTCCGGCTTCTTCAACACCAACAAATACCTCAACAAGGGCATCAGCGGCCAGACATCGGCTACCATCCGCAGCCGGTTCAGGAGCGATGTCGTGGATGTCTATCCTTACGTGGTACACATAATGTGCGGCACCAACGACGTGGCGGAGAACGACGGCCGGTATGTAGAAAGCAGCGAGGTGGTCGGCAACATCACCGCTATGGCACAGATGGCCCGCGAGGCCGGCATCAAGGTGGTCATCGGTTCTGTATTCCCGTGCAACTACTTTTCCTGGCGGGGCAGCGCCTGGTCGCCGGGCAAGGAGGGCGTGACCATCACCTCTCACATTCAGGAGATCAACGCCCTGCTCAAGGAATACTGCACCGCGGAGGACATCCCCTTCATCGATTACTATTCCATCTTCGTCAATCCCGACGACGGCAGCTTCCCCCTCTCGTACGACGGATGCCATCCCGGAAGCGAAGCCCTCAAAAAAATAAACCAGACGGTTAAACCGGTGATTGACAGTTTGTTGTAATCAAAGAAATACCATATGAAATTTATTCCCGCCGTATTCTTAGCTGCCGCAGTGCTCATCGGCATCTCCTGCACCCGGAAACAACCGGCCGAGACGCCTGTCAATGTCATTTTTGAAACAGATATGGGCAACGACATAGACGATGCAATGGCGCTGGATATGCTGTATAAATATGTCGATGCCGGCAAAGTCAATCTGCTGGCCATAATGATAAACAAAGAAGGCCGTGCACCGGCGGAGTTTATCGACATAATGAACACCTTTTACGGACACCGGATTCTTGTTGGTGTCCGGTTTGGTGCCAATCCAGCAGAAACCGGCGGAGTGAATTTCGCCCAGGTCATTTCCGAAATGAAGGACGAATCCGGGCAGCCGGTTTTCGCCCGCAGCATGTCAAGCTATGACACTCTGCCCGACGCTGTATCGTTGTACCGCCGGATTCTTGCAGGGATGCCGGACAAATCTGTCAAAATCATCTCCGTGGGCTTTCTGGGCAACCTGGGCGTGCTGCTGGAGAGCGACCGCGAGCTGATAGAGAAGAAGGTGGTTTCACTCACCACCATGGCGGGCTGTTTCTCTGCACCGAACGGCGAATTCAACATGCTGGGCGATCTGGATGCCAGCCGCAAAGTGTTTGCCGAATGGCCCACGGAGATCGTGACATCGCCCTTCGAGGTTGGCATCGCCATCTGCTATCCCGGCGAAAGCATAGAGAACGACCTGAACTGGGGCATACCCCACCCGATGCGCGAAGGCTATCTGGCCTACTGCCCGATGCCGCACGACCGGCCGTGCTGGGATCTGACTGCGACGATCTACGCAGTGGAAGGCGGCGAGTGGTTTACGGTATCGGAGGCCGGCAATATTGAAGTGCGTGACGACGGAGTGGCTGTATTTATCCCCGACGCAGACGGCCGCTGCCGCTACCTGGCCGTTACCCCTGAGCAGGCCGCCGCCATCAAGGCGCATTTCGTAGAACTGATTACCCGCAAGCCAGAAATTCTCATTTCTCCGCGCGAAACGGATAAATAGCCCCGGACATCCGTTTCGCGGGTATTATTGATGCAAATCGAGCGATTTTCACTCTATGAAACGGAAATAATGGGCATCTGGTCCGTTTCGCGGTAAATAGCAGTAGCTGCTGAGGGCAGAAATATGCCCTCAGCAGCTGGAACGAACCACCAAGGTTGGCGGTATGAGCCGCTGAAGGAGATCCGGATCGGGACGACCCTCGCGTCGGGCCTCCATAATTGAAAACAGCGTATCCACAGCCAACTCCGATGCCTCCCTCAACGGTTGCTCCACACGCGTCACCGCTGGGTCCAGAAAATCAAGAAAGCCGTTGTTATCGTAGGAGATGATGCCTACATCCTCCCCTACCTTCAGGCCGAGCGACCGCAAGGCATCTATGGCACCCAGCAAAATAGTGGCGCTGAATGCAAAGATGGCATCATATTGTTTTTTGCCGCCGGCAAACACTGACAGAACCTGGTCGTGCCCGTTCTCCACGGAAAAGGCATCTCCCACTGCCGCATATTGCACCGTCTGCCCCTTCAAAGCATCCTTGAAGCCGCGCAGGCGCTCCTGGTTAGGCATGGATGTGGGCACACCCTGGATTGCCAGAATTCTCTTGTAGCCCTTCCCCAGCAGATATTCCGTAGCTGTTTTTGCCCCCATATAATTATCTGTACAAACATAGGGAAGCGTCGTTTTCCTGAAATGCCTGTCAATGAGCACCACCGGAATATCGCGGTTTATCTGTTCCAGATATGTCGCAGACGTGGCCACGGGAACCGAGATAATGCCATCCACCTTGCGGGCGATGAACATCTGCAAAGCCTGCTGCTCTTCTGTTTCCGTCTCACGCGAGTCAGCCAACAGTGTATGGTATCCTTTAGCTGCAATCATATTGATTATGATTCCGGAAAGCGTCGCAAAGAACGGGTTGTCAATTCCGGGGACCAGCAACCCTATCGTCTTGGATTTCTTAGTGCGGAGCGTCTGGGCCACCAAATCTGGCTGATAGTTGCATTTACGGGCAGTCTCGGTGATGAGTTCGATGGCCTTTTTGCTGATGCGGAACTTCTCTGCCTGTCCCGTCAAGACACGCGACACGGTGGAAACGGAATACCCGGTTTCGGCAGCTATGGATTGGAGGTTATTCATTGTATTTGCAAAGTTACAAAAAAAATAGTATATTTGTCATAGCATTTGCTCAATCGATTGTGCTTTATGGATAAAAATAACAGGATTCTTGTAATCGGCAGCAGCAATACGGATATGACCGTGAAGACCAAGTATCTCCCCAAACCCGGAGAGACAGTCCTTGGCAACAACTTCACAATGGGTCCCGGCGGCAAGGGCGCCAACCAGGCTGTAGCCGCAAGCCGTCTGGGCGGCAATGTCAAATTCATCTGCAAGGTGGGGCGCGATATCTTTGGCGACAATGCCATTGTCCACTACAACAACGAAAAACTTGACACTTCAGGAATCCTGCGCAGCAACGAACCCTCAGGCGTTGCACTGATCTCCGTGGACGAACACGCAGAAAACAATATCGTGGTGGCCTCCGGTGCAAACGGAGACCTCAACGAAGCCGACATCGATGCCTCCCGCAAAGATCTTGAAAGCTGTGGCATCCTGCTGCTTCAGCTTGAGATCCCCGTTCCGTCCGTGATAAAGGCGGCGCAGATTGCGCATAAGGCCGGAGCAATGGTGGTACTGAATCCCGCCCCCGCCTGCCCTCTCCCTGAAGAGATTTTCAAATACGTTGACCTGTTTATTCCCAACGAAACCGAGCTCGCCAACTACAGCGGCATTGAAGTAAACGATGTTGCGGATGCCGAGAAGGCAGCCGCCGCAATGCAGGCCAAAGGTGTCGGCAAATTGATAGTCACGATGGGCAGCAAGGGTGCGCTCATTTGCGAAGGCGGTCCCTCCGTATTCGTACCTGCACATAAGGTGAAGGCCGTAGACACCACTGCTGCCGGCGACACCTTCTGCGGCGGCCTGTGCGTGGCTGTTTCCGAAGGCAAATCCCTGAAAGAGGCCGCAGAATTTGCCTGTGCGGCATCGGCACTGACAGTTCAGAAAATGGGAGCCCAAAACTCCATCCCGTTCCGAAAAGATATATAGATATGAGACTTTAATTGATTCATTTTTTACACAAACACTTGCGCAAACGATTGCGCACATATTAAAAGCGACGCACATATAACTAATAATCATATTAACAATTACTAACCAATCTTTTTAATCATTATGAAAAAGTATTTCGTTTTCATTTGCACAGCTATCCTGACAATAGCAGCAATCGTGGCTTGCAAAAAGCCCGAACCAGAACCAGATCCGGAACCTCAGGCTCCCATCATTGCAAACGTAGTAATGCCCACAGAGGCCAATGCTCTCCCCGGCACTGACGTTACCATTCAGGGTGTAGGATTCAAGACCGGCGACGTTATCAAGTGCGTCGGCCAGGACGGACAGGGCGACTTTACCCCCGCCGTTAAAAGCGTAACCAACAGTGCTATCGTAATCGCAGTTCCGGAAGATGCCGCCGGCAACTACAAAGTTACTGTAACACGTGACGGCAAGACCGCAACTCTGGACAAAGTGCTTTATATTCCCAAGGTTGACAAACTGGAGAATATCGTTCTCCCTAGCGGTATCGTTTACTGGGGCCAGAAACTCACCATCACCGGCGACGGCATCAAACCCACCGACAAGATTGTGATTGAGTCTGCCAATTATCCCGAAGTTGAGATGGATAACGTTGCATCAAAGGATAAGATTGAATTTGATGTTCCCGTTACTCTTTATGGCGATAATACCTTCAAGATCAAGAGGGACGGCAGCCTTACCGTTCTTGGTACCGTCAAGATTGGTGCAGTGGCCATGACTGCAGCCCTTGGCGGTGTTGTATTCTATGTTTCTGACGAAGGCATGCACGGTCTGGTGGTTCATCCCGAAGTTGTTTCTCCCGCAGAATATGCCTGGGGCCCTTCCATCCCGATGGATCCTTTTTACGCAAACACCGAAGATGGTATCTATAAAGGCGCTTCCAACACCGAGAAACTCGTAAAACAATACAATGATGTGGCCGCGGACGGCAACTATGAGCAACCCGACAAGTCTCCCGCAGTTCTTTGCGCAGAGCTTGAAGCCGGCGGATACGACGACTGGTTCCTCCCTTCTCCCGCAGAACTTATAGAGCTCTTTAAAGTCAAGGCCACACTCTCCGAAAAAGGTTTGTTCACCGTACCTTACAACAACTACTGGACTTCTCTTGAGTGGAACAATGATGCTCCTTCCTGGGACTGGGCAATGTGGTATGTTAACTTCTATGAGGCAGAGAACATTGTTTATTGGGCTGCAGATAAAGTACAATGGAAGATCGGTACGATTGCTATGCGTATGTTCTAATTAGTCCTCTCTTCTTATGAAGAAGCTTCTTACAATTATATGTCTGGTGCTTTTTGCACAGCAACTCGCTTTTGGTCAGAACACGGTCACCGGTACCGTGTTCGACCAGAATGCGGAGCCCCTGCCGGGCGTTGCCGTAATTGTAAAAGGCACCTCAAAAGCGTCGCTCACGGACAGCAAGGGCAAGTACTCTATTTCTGCCAAGAAGGGAGAAACGCTTGTGTTCAGCTGTCTGGGTATGAGAGATGAAGAGATCACGGTTAGCGGCGACAGCCACAACGTCAAGATGCTGGTGGACAGCTATGCCCTTGACGACGCTGTGGTTATCGGCTACGGATCCGTGCGTAAGAGCGACCTCACCGGCGCAGTAGCCTCCGTTAGGGCGGATGACCTTAAGAACACCAAAATCGGATTGGTCTCCGCGGGTTTGCAAGGTATGGCTGCCGGCGTGCAAGTAACACAGGGCAACATGAAACCGGGTGCCGGTGCAGGCATTATCATCCGCGGTCAGGGTTCTGTCAACGCGGGCAGCGGTCCGCTCTGTATAATCGACGGTGTGCCCGGAGATTTGAGCGACATCGCCCCGCAGGATATTGCTTCAATTGAAATCCTGAAAGATGCTTCGTCGGCCGCCATCTACGGTTCGCGCGGATCCAACGGCGTCATTCTCATCACCACCAAACGTGGAGACGCCAATCGCGGAAGGGTATCTTTTACCGCCCAGTACGGCGTGCAGAAGATGCTGAACAAGCAGGATATGATGAATGCCGCCCAGTATTATGACCTGGTAATGAAATCGGGCCAGCCCTATGTCTGGACCGCCGAGGAACTCCAGCTGATAAGCGAAGGCGGTTCCACCGACTGGCAGGATGCCGTCACCCAGCTGGGCACTTTCCAGAACTACAACGTGTCTGCATCGGGAGGCAACGACAAAGTCACCCACTTTATGGGCGTTGACTACTACGACCACAACGGTATCATCAAGAACTCTTCTTTCAACAAGTTGAGTTTCCGTTACAATATGGATGCGCAGATCAAGGAGAACATCCGCGCCGGCGCCAGAGTCAACATCGTCAACTCTTACATCAAGAATATCAACGAAGAGGGTGACTCCGGCTACGGAACAATGTTCAGCGCCATTTCTTCGCAGCCCACGGCACCTATCTACAATGCAGACGGCTCATTCTTCGACGGTTTCCTCAACACCAAGGCAAACCCTGTGGCAATGGTCGAATTGCTCGACAAGGGAACCCGCTCGATAAACGCTGTTGCAAGTGCATATCTGGAGTGGGAACCTGTCCGCAATCTGGTCTTGAAGACAGACGACAGTGTTATTTACGGTTCTTCCCGCACTAATGAGTACGAAGACGGCCGAATGGGTCAGCATTATCCCAAAGAGGGCCGTGCATACATCACATCAAGTTTGTCGCAGTACTGGCAATCGGAAAATACCATCACATACAAAATAGAAGCCGGCCAGCACAAGGCCTCCATAATGGGAGGTTTCTCCGCATCCAGATCTGAGTGGGAAGGAAGTACCCTTCAGGGTTTGGGTATTGATCCTACCATGAAATTCAATCACATCAATTCGGCGACCACTTTCGGTCCGGAATCTTCTTGGGCAGGAGCCTCTACCCTGGCTTCATTCTTCAGCCGTCTTACATACAGTTATAACGACCGCTATCTGGCTACTGTCACTATGCGTGCCGACGGTTCTTCCAAATTTGCACCCGGCCACAAATGGGGATTCTTCCCCAGTGCGGCATTCGCGTGGAGAGCGTCAGAAGAGGACTTCCTCAAAGGATCTGACGTCAACAATCTGAAACTTCGTCTCAGCATTGGCCGTCTGGGCAACCAGAATATTGGCGACTATGCCTTTATGGCGCAGGCCGGACAGGGCGACAGTTTTGACAATTATGTATTCGGCGGCCAACGCACAATCGGCGCTCAGTATACATCAATAGCCAACACAAATCTTACCTGGGAAAGATCCAATCAGCTGGACCTTGGTATTGACTTCGGATTGTTTAAGAATAGGATCAGCGGCACTCTGGAATTCTACTACAAACGGTCCGATCACCTGTTGTTTACCGTGGATCTTCCCAAAGAATCGGGATATATCACCACGATGACCAATGTCGGAGTGCTGGACAACAAAGGTGTAGAGTTTACACTGAACACCATCAATGTCAACACCCGGTTTTTCCAGTGGACCACCAACTTCAACTTTACATACAACAGAAACGAAGTGGTAGAGTTGTACGACGGCAAAATGGATATCAGCAAGAGCATTTTCGTAGGCCACTCTCTTGGAGAAATCTACATCCTTCACTCACAGGGCATCTGGCAACTTGACGAAGCCGGAGAGGCTGCCCGCTACGGCGCCATTCCCGGTGACCGCAAGATCGAAGATCTGGATGTGGACGGCAACGGGCCGGACGGCGTCATCAACGGAGATGACCGCCAATTCTTCGGCCAGAGCACCCCTACGATGTATGGCGGTCTTACAAATACCTTCTCTCTGGGCAACGAATCAATGGGCTACCTTGACCTGACGCTGTTTATGAACTATGCCGCCGGCTACTGGGTCAGCAACGGCCTGCTGAGGTATGAGAACGCCTACAACGTCTGGGGTAACATGAGCGTGGATTACTATAACAACTACTGGACGATGGACCGTCCAAGCAACAAGTATCCTGCTCCCCACATTGGTGCGACCTACAGCAATGGAGACGGAACCGATGCATTGTACCAGAAA
This sequence comes from Bacteroidales bacterium, assembly GCA_017561665.1. GTDB lineage: Bacteria > Bacteroidota > Bacteroidia > Bacteroidales > UBA932 > Equibacterium. Next base: position 26,540 of record JAFZBQ010000009.1, read on the forward strand.
GGCGACTATGTGAGAATCAAGAACCTTGAACTGGGATACTCACTTCCCAACCGCTTGATGGATAAAATCAATATTACCAGCTTGCGGTTCAGCGTATCCGTTCAGAACCTTGCGACACTTACCCGGTTCACCGGTTACGACATCGAAGCCTGGGATAAGACAAATACTTACCCCGGAGCCCGTGCATTTATCGGCGGTGTAAGATTAACCTTCTAAAAAGACTGATTATGAAAAAGATATTCGCAACATTATTTGCCGCTATTCTTCTGTTCAGTCTTACCGGCTGCGAGAAGTTCCTTACCGAACTCCCCAAAAGTTCCCTGGTGGCTGAGAATGCCTTTACTACTGCTGAGGACTGGGAGAAGACCCTCACCGGCGCCTATGGAATGCTCCAGAACGTCTTTATGCAAAAATACACCATTGTCCTGAACGAATTCGGAACGGACGAGGTGGAGCCTTTTGACCTTAGCTGGGCTCTATATGTACAGATGAAGTACTATACCTTCGATGCACGGCACGAGTTCCTGCGCTGCCACTATATATGGTGCTACGATGGTATCAAACGATGCAACACCGTGCTTGACATGCCCTCTTCGGCACCTGTCGATGCTGCGGAACGTGCCTCTATGGAGGCCCAGGCAAAGTTCCTGAGAGCAATATTCTACTTCGATCTGGTTACTTACTATGGCGGTGTGCCCATCTGGACCACATCTGCCATCGATCCGGACCAGATCAGCAAGCCCCGCGAAAGCGTTGACGCAGTATATAAGCTTATACTTGAAGATATGGAAGCGGCAGCTTTGGGCCTGCCCGAGAAGTGGGACAAACCGTCTGACATCGGAAGGGCCACATCTCTGGCTGCGTACGCTTTCCTGGGCAGATTCTATCTGCAGCACAACGAGCCGGCCAAGGCTTTGGATGCTTTGTCCAAAGTAGAAGGCAAGTTCAGCCTGTACAACAATCTGAACGACATCTTTGCTCCAGCCCATAAGAACGAATTCAAGGAGAATATCTTCGAGATTCAGTTCTCGCACAGCGGCAACTGGGGGCTTGAAGGAAGTCTTCAGTCCAGCTACTGGGGGCCCCGCGGTGGTGGCGGCCCTACCAACAACGCCTTCGGATGGGGCGGTTTCGGCCCTACCCAGTATCTGTACGACCAGTATGAAGCGAGCGACAAACGCCGTTCTGAATGGTTCTGCACAGAATATCGGGGCGTGGTGCAGAATCCTCCCTGCACGATGAAATTCCGCGATCCCAACTATGGCGACCAGATTGAAGATGATGACCTCAACTATGTGATGATGCGTTATGCAGACGTACTGCTTATGATGGCCGAAGCCCTGAACGAAACGGGAGATTCCTCCAACAAGAAGTATGACTGCATCAATGCCGTCCGCAGAAGAGCCGGCGTAAGCGATCTGAGCGGCCTCTCACAGGATGCTTTCCGTGCAGCCGTTTTGAAAGAGCGTCTGCTTGAGCTCAACTGCGAGCATCACCGCCGCACCGACCTTATCCGCTTCGGCAAACTTCTGGAGCAGGTTCATGCCGCATTCCCGGACATCACCCTTGATGAACATTGTAATTTATATCCTATTCCCCAGCAGGCCATCGACAGCAACAATGCCATGACGCAGGCTGATCAGAACCCTGGGTATTAATCTCTTCAGCAGTATGAAAGACCTTGTCAAATCCATCGCGATTCTTTTGATTGTCTCTGCGTTTGCTTTTTCCTGCAAACCGATAGACGAACCCGACCCGACTCCCAGCCTTGACAACACCACCGTAAAGGACGGCGTAGTGACAGTCAAGCCGTTTGAATATTATAACGCATTCCGCAATCCGATGAAGGGTTGGAGGGAGTTCTTCGGCCCGGGCGTAGACCCGAAACGATCCGAATATCCCTACCCTTTCGGCTCCATTATCAAGGAGTATATGCAGTGGAATATGATGGAGAGCGTGGAAAGCGACGGAGTTGACAAGGTCATCGCATACTCCGACCACAGATGGCAGGGGATGCCCGAGAAGAACATCAAGGTCATCCCCAGGCCATATATCGTCTGGATGGAGCCCTACGAAGGCGGTTATCCCAAGAACACCTACAACTCCAATCCGGACGATCTGAACGGATGGCACTGGCCGTCCGATTTCCCTGCAGAGGTCAGGTCGGATGACAATAATACCCCCTCTACCGGAGGTTATTTTGACCCGACTTTCCTGGACAGGATGAAAAAGCTTGTCAAAAAACTTGGCGAAGCCTGGGACAACGACCCCAGGGTAGCCTATGTTGAAATGGGTTTGATTGGTGAATGGGGGGAGCATCACGACCCCAGCATCCGCGGAGATATGTGGGCTCCCCATACCCAATCCAACCACGTTGCGGGAAGAACCTGGATTCCCGGCGTGGAGAAAGTGCTCGGTGACGCCTTCACCGAGGCTTTCAAGAACAAAAAGGTTATGGTGCGCTATGCCTATGACTTCCAGGACTATAATTTTGGCTACTATTGGGACTCCTTTGCCTATGAAGGCGAAGACGAACGCGGTTTCAACTGGTACAAACGCCGCGGCGATTTCTGGAAAGACCAGGTTATGGGCGGCGAAATCACCTGGAACTACTGGGAATTCCAGCAGGACGGCTGCAAGAGCCTGGAAGGCGTGCTGGCCAACAACAAGCGCAGGCAGACCGTCATAGATCAGGTACGCGGCCTTCACGTAAACCATCTCGGCGGTGTCACCTGGGCCAAATTCACCGACCAGAATTTCTACACTAATGCCAGCACCATTCAAAAGATAATGGGTTACCGCTTTGTTATCAAGGAATTAAATTATCCAGAAAGAGTCGAGGTTGGACAGCCCTTCGAAGTCTCTTTCAGCGTCTTGAATACCGGTTCATCGCCCTTCTACTATGACTGGCCCGTGGAGATATCCCTTATCAATACCGACACCCGTGATGTAGTTTGGAAGACGACCCTCACCTCTCCCAAGATTTCCCAATGGATGCCCGGAGACAACTGGGATACATCCAAACAGAGCTATACTGTTCCTGCCGAGCTGAATACCGTCAAAGAAACCGTCAAAATAGACAAGGATATTCCCGCCGGCCAATATGCCATTGCCGTGGCCGTGCTTGACCCTGCCGGTATGGTTCCTTCGCTGCGGTTTGCCGTATTCAATTATTACAACGGCGGCCGCCATCCTATGGGATTGATTGGCGTCGGAGCGGATTGTCCTTCTCACGGATTGCTTATGAGCAGTTTCGACGATATCCAGGCTGACCAAAGTCTGTACTATGTCTATGAAAAATAACCTGCTCTATTTCTGTCTGTTGCTGATATTGCTGTTTTCCGGATGCTCATACCGCGAAGTTCAGCTTCACGAATTCGAGCCGGCGTTCCGCAACCCGATGAAGGGGCTGAGGGACTACTATGATCCCGTCGCGCTCAATCAGAAACGGGCCGAATATCCCGAACCATTCGGCTCCATGATCAAAGAATATATGCAGTGGCGCAATATGGAGCAGGTAGAAAGCGACGGGGTGGACAAGGTCATTGCGTATTCCAACTATCGCTGGAAGGATGTCGAGAAACAGAACATAAAGGTTATTCCCCGTCCCTATATTGTGTGGGTGGAGCCTTGGCACGGGTACGGCTTCCCGGACCCATCAAAAGGCCCCGACCAGATGAGCGGCCAACACTGGCCGGATGACATTCCGCCCGAGACCAGTCCATACAAAAACACCCCCGGAACATTCGGGTGCCACGTTGATGCCCGGGACTCCCTGACCCCAATCACTGGAGGGTACTTTGACCCGCGTTTCCCCGACCGCGTGGACAAATTCGTAAAGAAACTTGCCGAGGCCTGGGACAATGACCCAAGGGTAGCTTATGTCGAAATGGGTATTATAGGCGAATGGGGCGAGCATCACGACCCCGACATCACCACCTTCTGGCCGCCTCACGACGAGCCGAAGCACGTGGAGAACCGCACCTGGATTCCCGGCATCGACAAGGTGCTGGGCGACGCTTTCTCCAAATACTTTAAAAACAAAAAGGTGATGGTGCGCTACGCCTACGATTTCCCCGACTATGAATTCGGCATATACTGGGATTCGTGGTCCATCGACGAAGAAATCGAGCGCGGCTATAACCAGATGCGTGCGCTGGGTGACCGATGGAAGACACAGGTCATCGGCGGCGAGATCACATGGGGCTGGGGCAGCCTTGCCCTCAAGAAACTGCGCGGATTCCCGGCCTGCATTGCCGATTCCGCGACTCACGCGCTTATGATAGAACAGATACGCAATCTGCACTGCAACCACCTCGGCGGCGTCACCTGGACCAATTTCAAGGACCCCGAAGTGATGAAAAACGTCCAGGACATCCAGAAATCCCTGGGCTACAGATATGTCATAGGGAAAGCCCGCTATGGGAAAAAGATTTCTCCCGGCAAGACGTGGAAACTGGAATTTGACGTAACGAATACCGGGTCTTCGCCTTTCTATTATCAATGGCCCGTACAGGTGGCCCTTCTGGATCCAGGAACCCACGATGTAGTCTGGAAAACCTGTCTGGACGATGTGGATATCCGCACCTGGCTGCCGGGCGACAATTACGACCCTGCACAAGGGGAGTATCTCGATCCGGCGCCTGTCAACAGAGTCAAGGCAGAAATAGCCGTAGACAATGTTCCCGAAGGGGAATATGTCGTCGCCCTGTCTATTCTTGACCCCGCAGGTATGCTTCCTTCCGTCAGGTTTGCGAACGAAGAGGCCTATGAGGGCGGATATACCGTCCTTGGCCTTGTCGGGGTGGGCTGTAACCCCGGAACACTGAAAGACACTAACTGGTTTGACCTCAGAGAAGAACGCTCTCTTCATTATATAATCGACTGATTATGAAAAAATCTTTTCTGGCCCTTATCGCCACTTTTTTTCTATTGTCCTGCTCTGTCACACAGAAACCCATCCCGGTAATATTCGACACCGATATGGGCAATGACATAGACGATGCGCTTGCCTTGGAAATGCTCTTCAACTATGAAGACGCCGGGCAGATTGCACTCAAGGGTATCACGATATGCAAACGCAATCCTCACAGCATTGAATTTGTGGATGGTGTTTGCAGGTTCCACGGCAGGGACAATATGCCTTTGGGTTTCGCATATAACGGCACTCTTCCGGATGATTATTACTATTTGCTACCCACTCTGAACGCCCGCAGGGAAGACAGTACGCTGTTGATTTCTCCGACCAGAGGCATAGACAGTGGCATTGACGAAGGTTATTTGGCATTACGAAAGCTACTCGTAAAAGAGAAAGACGGCTCCGTGGTGCTTATAGCTACCGGGCCGCTTACCAATATCGCCAATCTTTTGACGTCCGAGCCCGATGATATCTCCCCTCTTGACGGCGTGGACCTGACAAAAAAGAAAGTCAAATCCCTGCACATAATGAACGGCAATTTTTCCGTTGATACTCCGGAATGGAATACCATAACCGATCTGGATGCCTCGAGGGTAGTTTATGAGTTATGCCCGGTACCGCTGATTGCCAGCGGCTATGAGGTGGGCTGCGCCGTCAAATATCCTCACGAGAGCATTCTGAATGACTTTGGTGATCCAAACCTGAATCCCCTCACAGTCGCATATATGCACTATCAGCCTATGCCGTACGACCGTGAGACCTGGGATTTGACTTCCGTATTCGATGCCTTGGATCCAGACAGAAGTATCTTTGTCCGTTCCGAACCCGGCCGGGTGGAGGTTCTTGACGACGGCACCACAATTTTCACTCCCGACCCCGACGGCCATATTCGATACCTGTCAGTTCCAGATCCCGAAAAAGCCAAAGAAACTCTGGTTAAACGAGTAGCAGGACAATAAAAACGCCGTTAAATTCATTATCATTATATTTGTATTCATATACGGTTGATTATTATTTAAACATTATAATACGCTACTATGTACATCGTTGGAAGTTACACACTGGCAGTTATTTTCTGCTTTGTTACAATGCTCTGCTGGGGTTCCTGGGGCAATACTCAGAAGTTGGCCGCAAAGAGCTGGAGGTATGAACTTTTCTATTGGGACTATGTGATCGGTATGGTCATCTTCTCGCTGATTCTGGCTTTCACAGCCGGCAGCATCGGAAGTCAGGGCCGCCCGTTCCTGCAGGACCTCGCGCAGGTCAGCTGGACCAGCATCGGCTGGGTTCTGCTGGGCGCCGTAATCTTTAACGTATCCAACATCCTGCTTTCCGCATCTGTATCGCTGGCAGGTATGGCAGTCGCCTTCCCGCTGGGCGTGGGCATCGCGCTGGTTATGGGCGTGCTCAACAACCTTCTGCTCCACCCCACCGCAGGCCAGAACACCACCCTGCTCTGGATCGGCGTAGCACTGGTAGTGCTGGCCATCATCTGTAACGGTATCGCCTCCGGCAAGGTATCTTCCGAGGAGCGCGACCCCAAGCAGAACCGCAAGGGCATCATCCTGGCGCTGCTGGCAGGTATCATCATGTCGTTCTTCTCCGCCCTGGTTTACAACGGCGTCGATCTGGACAACTTCGCTTCTCCCGCCGCCGGCAAGATGACTCCCTACACCGCTATGGTAATCTTTGCTCTGGGCGTGTTCCTGAGCAACTTCATTGTGAACACCATTGTGATGAAGAAACCCTTCGTGGGCGAGCCCGTCACCTACAAGCAGTATTTCGCAGGCAACTTCAAGACCCACCTGGTGGGTATCCTTGGCGGCTGCATCTGGGCACTCGGTACTTCGCTTAACTACATCTGCGCAGGCACCGCAGGCGCAGCAGTTTCCTATGCACTGGGGCAGGGCGCTCCTATGATTGCCGCAATTTGGGGCGTATTCATCTGGAAGGAATTCAAGGGTGCACCCAAGAAGGTTTACTGGTTGCTGGCCCTTATGTTCGTCCTGTTTGTCGCAGGTCTGGCGTGCGTTGTAAAGGCCGGTATGTAGCACCATGAGACACCTCCTGTCCATCATTATCGCCGCGGTCACTATTTCTGCCGCCTGCGGCCACAAAGAAGCCGCCACACACAAGCTCATCACGCCCATCAAGTTCTCCGAGGTGACCATAGATGACGGCTTCTGGAGCCCGCGTCTGGCCAGCCACAAGGATGTCACCCTCAAGGTCTGCATAGACCAGATAGAGAACCAGACCGGCCGCATCCGCAATTTTGAGAATGCCGCCAAGGGGCTCGGCGAGCACTCGGGCATCTACTTTGACGATTCCGACGTCTACAAGGCACTGGAAGGGATGGCCTACTCGCTGCAAAACAATCCCGACCCGGAGCTTGAGGCAAAATGCGACGAGTGGATAGACAAGTTTGCCGCGGCCCAGCAGGATGACGGATACCTCAACACCTACTACACCCTCACCGGCTTGGAAAACCGCTGGAGCGATATGGGGATGCACGAGATGTACTGCGCCGGCCATATGACAGAGGCGGCGGTGGCCTACTACAACGTCACCGGCAAGCGCAAGCTGCTGGACGTGGCCATCCGCATGGCTGACCATATGATGAGCGTGTTCGGCCCCGGTAAGCGCGACTGGGTTCCAGGCCACGAAGAGATAGAGCTGGCGCTTGTCAAGCTCTACGAGGTCACCGGAGAAAAGAAGTACCTGGATTTCGCCCAGTGGCTCATTGACGAACGAGGCCACGGACACGGCACCTGGGTCAAATGGAGACAGGAATCTTACTATCAAGACGATAAGCCGGTACGCGAGATGACCGACATCGCCGGCCACGCCGTAAGGGCGATGTATCTCTATTGCGGCATGGCCGACGTGGCCGCCTACACCGGCGACAAGGGCTATATGACCGCCCTGGACAGCCTCTGGGACGATGTCGTGCTGCGCAATATGTACATCACCGGCGGCATCGGGCAGAGCTCCCGCAACGAGGGTTTCACCACCGACTACAGCCTCCCCAACATGAGCGCCTACTGCGAGACCTGCGCCTCCGTGGGAATGGTGCTTTGGAACTGGCGTATGAACCAATTCACGGGCGATTCCAAATATGTGGACGTGCTGGAACGGTCGCTGTACAACGGCGCCCTGGCCGGCATTTCTCTTGCGGGAGACCGGTTCTTCTATGTCAATCCGCTGGAGTCGCTGGGAGGCCATCACCGCCAGGCGTGGTACGGCTGTGCCTGCTGCCCGAGCCAGATATGCCGCTTCCTGCCCTCAATCGGTAATTACATATACGGCGTGGCAAAGGACGGCATCTACGTCAATCTTTTTATTGGCAACACCGCCTCCGTAAAGCTTGGACGGCGCGACATCACCCTGAAACAGGAGACAAAGTATCCCTGGGATGGCGCTGTGGCCGTCACCATAGGCTGCAAGAGGCCTTTCAAGTCAGCCCTGCGGCTCAGGATTCCCGGCTGGTGCAACACCTATACCCTGGCGGTTAACGGCAAGGCCGTTGAGGTTCCGGTTGAAAACGGTTATGCAGTGCTTAACCGCAGGTGGCATAGCGGCGACAAGGTTGTCCTGAATATGGATATGCCGGCCGAGATAGTCGCCGCCGACCCCCGTGTAAAGGAAGACGAAGGATACCGTGCCGTTCAGCGCGGCCCGCTGATATACTGTATGGAGGCGGTGGACAATCCCGGCGACTACGAAACCCTCCATCTTAAAGACGGTTTGAAATTTGAATCTGCCTGGGAGGCTGACCTGCTGCGCGGGGTTGTCACCCTTGCAGCCGATGTCGACGGTCGCCCCTTGAAACTCATCCCCTACTACGCCTGGGACAACCGCGAGGCGGGCAGGATGAGGGTCTGGATTCCGCTGAAATAACTACCTGTCAAGCCTGTCCAAATTCCTATACTGGAGCGCCTCGGCTATGGCTTTCTGGGTAATGTTCTTCTCGCCGGCCAGGTCAGAAATGGTCCTGGCAAGTTTCAGAATTCGGCTGTAAGCCCTGGCCGACAATCCCAGTTTGTCTATGATTTTGTCAAAGAAATCGGCCTGAGACGGGCTCAGCGGGCAGTATCTGGTAAGCATCTTGGCTGTCATGGCGCTGTTGGTAAAGATTCCTTCCGCGGCAAACCGCTCCGCCTGTATCTTGCGCGCCTTTGCCACACGGGCCGCGATGGCGTTGCTGGATTCCGCCGCCGGGGCTGACACCAGCTGCTCCGCGGGGACGCGCTCCACATAGATTTGCAGATCTATTCGGTCCAGAAGAGGTCCCGAAATGCGGGAGAGATAGTGGGCAATTTCCCGCTCTGAGCACTTGCAGCGGTGGGTCGGGTCGCCAAAATAGCCGCACGGACAGGGGTTCATAGAGGCCACGAACATAAACTCGCAGGGGTACTCTACCCTGTAGCGGGCCCTGGAAATAACAATCTTGCCATCCTCCAACGGCTGCCGCAGCAAATCGAGCATAGAACGGCTGAAAAGCGTGACCTCGTCGAGATATAGGACTCCGTTATGTGCCAAAGATATCTCACCGGGCATGGCGTTGGTGCCGCCGCCCAGCATCGACACTATGCTGGCGCTGTTGTGGGGCGAGCGGAATGGCCTTTCGCGAAGCAATCCGCTGCGGCCGATGGATTTGCCCGCCACCGAGTATATTTTGCTGGTCTCTATCGATTCCTCTTTTGTCATCGGTGGCAGTATCGACGGCAAACAGCTGGCCATCAGCGTCTTGCCACAGCCGGGACTGCCTATCAAAATCAGGTTGTGACCGCCGGCGGCGGCGATTTCCAGCCCGCGGCGGGCCTGCAGCTGCCCTTTGACATCCTTGAAATCATTAACGGCAACGGGGGCGAACTGCTCCTTCTCGGACCGCCGCATTATCAACTCTTCCGCTGTGATATCGCCGTTCAGGATGGCGATTACATCGGCCAGCGTGCGTACACCATAGATTGTGGCGCCGTCCAGATCCACCGCCTCCATTGCCGAATCATGGGGAAAGATGAACCGCCTGAAACCGCGTTCGATGCAGCTGTCGGCAATCGGCAGCGTGCCGTAAATGTCGCGTATCTTGCCGTCCAGGGCCAGTTCTCCCATCACAATAAACTCAGAAATCCGCTTAGAATCAATTACCTCCATCGCGCTCAGCAGCGCCACGGCTATGGCCAGATCGAACGACGACCCCTCCTTGCGGATATCGGCGGGTGCCAGGTTGATAACTATCCGCTTGCCCGGGATGGAATAGCCGTAGCTGCGAAGGGCGGTGGTGATGCGCATCAGGCTTTCTTTCACAGCAATGTCGGGCATTCCGACGATATATAGTCCCACTCCGCCGGAGATGTCTGTCTCCACCGTTACCGTCACCACATTGAGGCCGATGCAGGCCGCCGCATAAGTCTTGCAAATCATAGTTTTTTGATGGCAAATATAAGCGCCCATAGCCACTTTTCGACACGCAAAACTTACACGGTATCAAGTTTTTACGTTTTTGAAAAAAGCATTTCCGTTTTCAAAAAACTTATTGGACTGGTTTTTGTTGAAAGAATATCCGTATTTTTGTAATAAGATGCGGAAGTTTCGATACATACTCTTGTTGGCGGCCTGCCTGATGCTGTGGCAATGCAACCCGGAACCGGAGCCCGAGCCCGAGCCGCACGAGCAGACTGATCCAGAACCCGAACCGGAACCGGAGCCGGAGCCGGAACCTGAGGGTCCTAAGTCGGAAGAGTGCGAGTTGACCAAGTTGTCTTTCCTGCCAAGCAACAACCCGACACTGTTGCAGACATTGTCCATCACGCCCAAGAGAATTCAGGGCATCCAGATGCTTCTGATTACGTTCAATGAAGAAGCCGACATTACACGTATGGTCCCCGTCTTCGAGATGAGTAACAAAGCCTCTGTGTTCTTGAATGGCCAGCTGATTGAGGGTGGAAAGACACCCGGTGACTTTTCCAGGAACGGGTCTCTGACCGTTGTTGCTGAAGACGATAATCATTCAACGACATACATGGTTATTGCCCGAAAGGGTGATGTTTCGATTGACAGTAACGTCTATGCTTTTATGGGAGCGTATAACATTCCTGCCGTGAGCATCGCGACCACAAAAGGCGAGAGACTGGCATATTGCGCAGCTTACGGGCTGGCGGAGGTCGATGCCAACAACCCTGTCTACTGTACTTCAGAGCACCTTTTCCGCCTGGCAAGCGTAAGCAAGAGCCTGACGGCAATTTGTATCCTCAAACTCTGCCAGGAGGGTAAACTGAGCCTTGACGACAAGGTTTTCGCGCCCGGCGGTCCTTTGGCCAATCTGTACCCCGGAACGCACATTACCAATGTTGACGAAATCAAGGTGGTGGATCTGCTGACCCACCGGTCCGGTTGGACCTACTCCTCGACCGGCACCGATCCGGTATTCACCGACAATCTCCGTTTCGCCGGGAAAAGTCTCCAACAGCGAGTGGCCTATATGGTGAAATATGTCTCACCTGCTACCCCAGGAACCGTTTACGAGTACTATAACCTTGGTTTTTGCATCCTGGGGCAGGTTATTGAGCAAATCACGGGAAAAAGTTATGAAGAGTATCTGCGCGAAGTTGTTGCCGAGGCCGGCGCCAATGATATCTGGGTTTCCAAGACACCGCGCAGCCAGAAGCGGGAGAATGAATGCATTTTTTACGCCCAGGACTACGCGAACCCGTACGACAATAATATGGAGATTGCTGCTGCCTGCGGCGGCGTAACGGCATCCGCCATCGATATGGCCAGGGTTCTCACCGCCATCGACTATGGTCAGACAGTACCCGACATTTTGAACAACTACTGGCTTGACGAAATGTATACACGACGCACCAGCGGGAATTATGGACTTGGCTGGTGGATTGGAAACTATTACCTGACCGACTGCGCCGCCTATCACACCGGCAGTCTGTCCGGCACCGCCACCCTGTGGGTCCGCGGTTCCAACGGCATTCACGGAGTCATTCTCTGTAATTCACGCAACTACTCCAGTTCCTTCGATTCCGGCATGGCTCTTGTCCTTGACAAGGCCCGTTCGCGCGTACAACAAACGTATTAAAGATGAAAAAGTTTATATATATTTTGATTCTGACGCTGGCCGCCGCTTCGTTCGCTCCGGCAGCGCAGGCCCAGTCAGAAGATTTTCTGGAGGCGATCCGCCTCTATTACCGCAACGACGTCAAGGGGGCTTACCAACAGTTCAAGAAGGTTATGGCCAAGGAGCCCGACAATGACGCCGCTTACTACTATGTGAGCACGATGCTTCGCGACAGCACAGCCGTGGCAGAAATGCTGCAGAAAGCGGTGAATCTGGACGGCGACAACTACTGGTACAATTACGCCCTGGCCCATAATTATATGGCAAGGGGAAAGAACGAAGAGGCTGCGGAGATTCTGGAAAAACTGCTTGCCGACCATCCCAAGAAAACGGTGCTGTATTCTGACCTGATCGGCGTTTATGCCGCCAGCAAGCAGTATGACAAGGCGATGGACGCCATTGACAAAGTGGAGAGCAAAACCGGCTATTCCGATATTCTGGCCAGCATCCGCACCGATATGCTGATGGCCCAGGACAAGGTCAGGGAGGCGTACGAATATATGTCGGACTATTACGCCAAGAACCGCTCCCCCAGAGCCGCCTGCTGGCTGGCGCAGTACAACGCCGCAGGGTTCAACAACGAAGAGGCGCTGCGCTACTACAACGAGGCGCTGGAGATGAACCCCTACGACACAGAAGCGCTTTACGGGAAAGCGCACGTACATCGCGCCCTGGGGCAGTACGACCTATATTTTGAGAACATTACGCCGTTTCTGGGCAACCCGGAGATTATGCCGCAGCCAAAGGTCGAATATATGGCAGATGTCCTGCAGCAGCCTCAGTTCGTCAGCACCTTCGCACCACAGGTCGACACAATGATGATGGCACTCTACGCCTCCGCACCCGTCGATTCTTCTGTGGTCTCGCTTACAAGCACCTATCTCTACCAGAAAGGGCAGGTCGATGATGCCATCGAAATGGCAAAACGCAATGCCGACAATTATCCCGAGAGTTTCAATCTCAACTTCACATATCCGTTGATGCAGTACTACAGCAGCGATTTCCCGGGCGTTGTGTCCAGTTCTACGGTGGCACTGCAGAGATTTCCAGGCAATATAGACCTGCTGCAACTGCGCGGAATGAGCCTCTGGCAGATGGGCGACATCGACAATGCCATCGAAGACTACGAACAGGCCCTTGCCCTGGCGCCGAAAGGCAGTGACGTCCAGGTAGGTTTTCTGAGCGCACTGGGCGACCTTTATCATGTAAAGGGAGACCAGAAAACCGCCTTCGGCTATTACGACAAGGCACTCAAAATCAACAGCACCTACGTTCCGGTGCTGAACAACTATGCATATTATATCAGCGAGCGCTACCCCGCTCCGGTGAAGAAGGCGCCGAAGGATCTTCGCAAGGCGCTGGAAATGAGCCGTATCACTATTGAAAAAGAGCCCGACAACGCCACTTATCTGGACACGTACGCCTGGATCCTGCACCTGATGGGTCAAGACCTTGAGGCCAAGGCTCACTTCAAACACGCAATGATTCACGGCGGCAAGGAGAGCGGCGTGATACTGCGCCATTACGCCACCGTTCTCAGAGCCCTTGGCGACGACCTGGCATCGGTCTATGAAACGCAAGCCGAACGTCTGGGAGAATGAGGATTGTCCGTCATATAGTGTCGATTGCCGCGGCGTTGATGATTGTCTCGCTGTCGGCAGCCGCACAGGACGCGTCGGGCAAGAAGGCTGCTATTGCCAAACTCAAGGAGGAAATCCAGTTCATAGACAAGGAACTCAAGGCGGCCTCTTCAAAGCACAAGGAGTCATACAACCATCTGCTGCTGCTCCAGAAAAAGAGCGCCAGCCGCAAGAAGTTAGTGGCCGAATCGGACCGCGCCATAAAGGACCTAAAGGACAGCATCTATCTGAAAGACCGCCAGATAGGGGCGCTGCAGGCAGAGGTGGACACCCTTGAAAAATACTACTCCACCCTGGTTTACAACACCTACAAGAACCGCGACAACCGCGTCTGGTTCATGTACCTGCTTTCCAGCCAGAATCCCGGTCAGGGATATCGCCGGTATTCATACCTGAAGAATCTGGCAGCCACAATGAACGCCGATGCCCAGGAGATTCTTGCGGCAAAGGAGCATCTGGCGGTGGAAAAAGCCGCCCTGACCGGGATGTACAACCAGGCAGCCGACCTCAAGAAGGAGCGTGAGAAAGAGTACACCACCCTGCTGGGTGAGGAGAAAAAGACCAAGGCGATAGTGGACAACCTGGCAAAGGACAAGAAGAAATACAAGGCCGAACTGGACCGTAAGCGCAAAGAGGTGGACCGTCTGAACAAGGAAGTCCAGAAGATGGTGAGCAAGGAGATTGCCAAGAAAGACAAGAATATCGACTACACCGTATCGGGCAAGTTCGAGCAGAACAAGGGCAAGATTCCCTGGCCGGTAAAGGGAGTGGTAACTGAGCAGTTCGGCGTTCAAAAGCATCCCGTCTACAAGAACATCACCCTGCCCGAGAGCAACGGCATCACCATCACAGCCCAGAAGGGGAGCGAAGCCAAATGCGTGTTCGAGGGGGTTGTAAAGCAAATCCTGGTGATGCCCGGCTACAGCCACTGCGTACTTGTACAGCACGGCGAGTACTTCACTTTCTACTGCAAACTGGCCAAGACGGTGGTAAAGTCGGGGCAGAAGGTCGCTGCCGGTGCCACTTTGGGCACCCTTGAGACAACCGACGACGACAACGCGCAGCTTCATTTCCAAATCTGGAAGGGCAGCACCAAACAAAACCCTTCCGTCTGGCTCAAGTAGCTTTGGCCAGGCGGCACAACTTGCCCCTGCTCAGCACATAGCTGAATTCATAGCAATGGTAAACCGCCGACCTCAGCAGCGGTGTTTCGACTGACGTAAAATATCGTATGTCAAAGCCCGCCAGAGCGCCGTCGGTGAGGCTGATGCGCCTGATTCCTTTGTCGTAGACGGCCTCCAACAGCTTTCGGTTGTGCATCAGGGTACGGTTCACCGCCGCCGCCTTGCTCAACATCGCACAATAACGGCGGTTGTGCCATGACGTACGGCAGCCGTCACTGCAAAATTTCTTGTCCGAGCGGCCAGTCAAAGGTGCGCCGCATTCCCTGCATATTCTCTCCATAGTCGTAGGTTTTGCACAAATTTAGCGTCGACCAAGGACCTGAAAAGGCAAATTCCCGGATTCTTTTTAACTGCTGTCTGTTTTCAAAAACCGGCATCCGTTTACAAATGTTTATAAACGTTTATAAGCGTCTAAAGTATTGTTATCTGCCCCGCCTCCCCTTTCCTTTGCACCGGAGCGTAAGCCACAATTTAAAAAACAGTTAAAACTATCATTATGGAAAGATTGACTATCAATCGGGTCGAGATTTTGGGCAGGGTCGGGGCGGACCCGAGAATCATTACATCCGGGAACAAACGCAGCGCAAGGTTCCCCGTAGCAACCAACGAGCAGTTCCACGACCGCAACGGCGCCCTGCGCGAAGAGACAACCTGGCACAACATCGCCGCCTGGCAGGGACGTTCGATTCCGGACTTCAACAACATCAAGAAGGGAGTGATGGTGCACATCTACGGACGCATCCGCAACACCAAGTTCACAGGCGTGGATGGAGAGGACAAATACTTCTCCGAAGTCACCGCCAACCATCTGGAAATCTGCAACGAAAATATAGAGCAGAACTATGCTCCGGGGGGATATGCCAGATAGCCGGGGCATTTTGTCTTTTGACAAAAACCAGTTAAATTTGCAGTTTGTAACAAATTGCAAGCGACTATCCTTATGTCAAGAGCCATCTATCTGTACAACACCGCCTCACGGCTTAAAGAACTGTTCAAACCCATACACGAGGGCCATGTCGGCATCTATGTCTGCGGCCCGACTGTCTATGGCGATGCACATCTTGGTCACGCCCGCCCGGGCATCACCTACGACGTGCTGGTGAGGCTGATGCGCAGTCTGGGATATAAGGTGCGTTTTGTCCGCAATATCACCGACGTCGGCCATCTTGAAAACGATGCCGACGAAGGCGAGGACAAGATTGCAAAGAAGGCCCGCCTGGAGCAGCTGGAGCCGATGGAAGTGGTCCAGTACTACACCATCCGCTACGAAGAGGCGATGAAAAAGCTGGGGGTCAATCCACCTTCCATAGAGCCTCGCGCCTCCGGTCACATAATAGAGCAGATCGCGCTGGTAAAGAAGATCCTGGAGAACGGTTACGCCTACGAGAGCAACGGCAGCGTATACTTTGACGTGGCCAAGTACAACAAGGATTACAAGTACGGCGTGCTGTCGGGCCGCGACCTGGAAGAGATGATCTCCAACACCCGAGAGCTGGACGGCCAGAGCGACAAGCACTCGCCATACGACTTCGCATTGTGGAAGAAGGCGGCGCCGGAACACATTATGCATTGGCCCTCGCCCTGGAGCGAAGGCTTCCCCGGATGGCACTTGGAGTGCTCCGCGATGAGCGCCAAGTACCTGGGCGAGGAATTCGACATCCACGGCGGCGGAATGGACCTGCTGTTCCCCCACCACGAGTGCGAGTTGGCGCAAAATACCGCAGCCCGCGGCAAGGGCGGCGTCCACTACTGGATCCACAACAACATGATTACCATCGACGGCAAGAAGATGGGCAAGTCCTACGGCAACTTCATCACTCTGGACGAGCTGTTCAACGGCACCCATCCCCTGCTGCAGAAGGCATACAGCCCGATGACCATCCGCTTCTTCATTCTGCAGGCGCACTACCGCAGCACTCTGGATTTCAGCAACGAGGCGCTGCAGGCTGCCGAGAAGGGTCTCAAGAAACTGTTCCAGGCTGTCCGCGATGTAAACGGCATCCAGGCCGTGAGCGGCGCTCCCGACGCCGGCGAAGCCAAGCTCTACGAAGATATCTACGACGCCCTCTGCGACGACCTCAACACTCCGGTGGCGCTGTCGCACATCTTCGAGGCGGTGAACATAGTGAACCGCGTGAAGGACAAAGCCATCCAGGTAAGTCCCGCCGGCCTGGTCATCCTAAAGAAGATTTTCAAGGATGTCCTCACCGACATCCTGGGTCTGCAGGATGAGCAGAGCGTGGGCGTGGGCGCCGAAACCATCAACGGCCTCATGGAGATTATCCTTGCCGAGCGGCAGAAGGCCCGTGCCGCCAAGGACTGGGCTACCTGCGACGCACTCCGCGACAAGCTGGGCGAGCTGGGTATCCGCATCAAGGACACCAAAGAGGGCAGCGAGTGGAGTCTGGAATAATCTTTAGAGAAGTCTGATGACCGCGTTTATCCTCACCATACTTGCGACTGTCCTGATATCGTTCCTGTGCTCGATACTGGAAGCTGTGCTTATGTCCACCCCCATATCGTATCTGAGTATGCGGGAAGAGGATGGCAGCAAGAGCGCCAAACTTCTCAAGAAGTACAAGACCGACATCGACCGGCCGCTGGCCTCGATACTGGTGCTGAACACCATCGCCAACACCATGGGCGCTGCCATCATCGGCGGTATCGCCGCCAGGTTGTGGGGCAGCACCGCCGTCGGCATCGTGTCGGCGGTGATGACGGTGCTGATACTCCTGCTTGCGGAAATAATCCCCAAGACCATCGGAGCTACCTACTGGCGCCACCTGACAGGTTTCACCGCCGGAATGATAAGCCTGCTCATTGTGGTCACATATCCGTTTGTCCTTATCGCCGAATGGATTACCCGCATCGTGGACAATGACGAGGACGAGCAGACCGTAAGCCGCGAAGAGGTGTCGGCCATGGCCAACATCGGCGAGGAAGAGGGCGCTCTGGAAAAAAGCGAGAACAAGATTATCCAGAACATCATAAAGCTGGACAACATCAAGGCGTTTGACGTCATGACGCCGCGCGTTGTGGCCGCTATCGCTCCGGAAAAGATGACGCTGGCTCAGTTCTACAAGAACCCAGCCTATAACCATCACTCCCGCATCCCGGTATACGCCGACAGCCCCGAATACATCACCGGCTACGTTCTGCGCACCGAGGCACTGGAGATGCTGGCCAACGACCGCTTCAAGGTCCGCCTGGGCGACATCAAGCGCGACATCACCCTCTTCAACGAGGAGATTGCCATCAGCGACATCTGGGAGCAGCTGCTCAAGAACAAGGAGCAGATAGGCCTCATCATTGACGAGTACGGCTGCTTTACCGGCATCATCACGCTGGAAGACATCATCGAGACCATCTTCGGCCTGGAAATTATGGACGAAATGGACGAGGTGACCGATATGCAGCAGTACGCCCGCGAGCGCTGGGAGCGCCGCCAGAAGCGTTACCGCCAGATAGAGCTGCCCGACGACGATGATGACGATGAGGGCGACGGTGAAGATGACGAGCCTCAGCCGGTAATCATGCGCACCGACGTGGAGAACAAGTTCTCCGGCGAGGCCGAACCGGAGCACAGCGCCGAGGCCCAGGACACCGTAGGCCTGAGATACGCGGAATCGGAAAAATCAGAAGAGAATTAATCCATGCAGAGAAGCACGGCGGCGTAAGCCTCCACCCCTTCTTCGCGGCCGGTGAAACCGAGCCGCTCAGTGGT
This sequence comes from Bacteroidales bacterium, assembly GCA_017561665.1. Classification (GTDB taxonomy): domain Bacteria; phylum Bacteroidota; class Bacteroidia; order Bacteroidales; family UBA932; genus Equibacterium. The sequence continues at coordinate 45,135 of JAFZBQ010000009.1, forward strand.
CGTGGCCTTGATTGATACCGCATCCACCGGCACACCCATCACCAGGGCCAGTGTCTCGCGCATCTGCTCTACATACGGAGCAATCTTTGGCGCCTGCAGCAGCAGGGTGATATCGGCATTTACCAGCGCATAGCCGCGCTCACAAACCATATCATAAGTGCGCCTGAGCAGTATCTTGCTGTCGATGCCTTTGAACTCGTCGCTGGTGTCGGGGAAGTGATGCCCTATATCGCCCAGAGCCAGCGCGCCCAGCAGCGCGTCGCACAGGGCATGGATTATCACATCGCCGTCGGAGTGTGCCACACACCCCTTTGCGTGAGGGATTCCCACCCCGCCGAGAGTCAGTTTGAGCCCCTCTGCCAGGCGGTGGACATCATAGCCGTTTCCTATACGAAAGTCACATTTCATATTGGCAAATTTACTATCTTTGCTTGGATAAACAAAGCAACTATGGCCATCACTTTCTTTCCCCGACCCAAGCACAAGGTATTCAACTACACTCCACGCTATTACGACGAGCGCAAGGAGCGTCTTAAGGAGTTGTATGCCAAGTATGGGAAGGAATATCCCAGCGACGCCAAGGCCACCGTACAGCAGGCAGCCGAGGATCTGAAAGACGTCGCTTCTGCCAGCGAGGTCAGAGAGGTTATGGACGCTGCCGGACAGAAGCAGAACCGCAGCGGCGCCTCTTACATCCCCGGCCAGTACATCCGCAGCGCATACCGCAAGGACACGGCCACCCGCATCAGCGAAGAGAAGAGCCACAGCCCGCTGCGCACAGTGATAGTCTGCATCACCATAATCGCCGCCATACTGGTGGCATATTATCTCAGTCAGGGGCTGGTAGAGTTGTTCAGGTAGAGTATGATCAGAGTCCTTCCCAGCAATATCGCCAATCTGATTGCGGCGGGCGAGGTCGTCGGACGGCCTGCGTCGGTGGTCAAGGAGTTGATGGAAAACAGCATCGACGCCGGGGCCACTACCGTGAGCGTCAGCATTTTGGATGCCGGCAGGACCCTGGTGCAGGTGATTGACGACGGCTGCGGAATGAGCGCCAGCGACGCCGCCCTATGCTTTGAACGCCACGCCACAAGCAAGATTTCACAGGCGGAGGACCTCGAGAAGATTCTGACATATGGTTTCCGCGGCGAGGCGCTGGCCTCCATTGCGGCGGTGGCCCAGGTGACCTTGAAAACCCGTCGGGAAGAGGACGAGGAGGGCATCCAGATAGAGGCGGCCGACAGTCGCATCCTCTCAAAGAAGCCCGTAGCGGCGCCAAAGGGCTGCAACATCGCTGTCAGCAACATCTTCTACAACGTCCCGGCGCGGCGCAAATTCCTCAAATCGGACGCCGCCGAGATGCGCCACATAGAGCAGGAGTTCCTCAGGGTGGCTCTTTCGCATATCGACAAGGCATTCGCGCTGAAGCACAACGGCCGCGACGTATACAACATCCGCCCGGCCGACAGCCTCAAACAGCGCATCACCGACCTTTGCGGCCGCGAACTGGCGACTTCCCTGGTGGATGTGGCCACCGACACCGACATTGTCAAGATCAGCGGCTATATCGGCAGCCCCGCCGAGGCCCGCAAGACCCCCGGCAACCAGTTTTTCTTTATCAACGGCCGCTATTTCCGCAGCCCTTATCTGCACAAGGCTGTCTGCAAGCCCTATGAAAACCTGGTGCGGGAAGGCTACACGCCGGCTTATTTCATCTTTCTGGAGTGCGACCCCGCCGAGGTGGACGTCAACATCCACCCCCAGAAGACCGAGATAAAGTTCACGGAAGAACACATTATATTCGAAATCCTCTCCGCCTGCGTGCGCGAGGCATTGGGACGCGGCGCCTTCGGCCCCAGCATCGACTTCGAGAGCGGCGAGGTACTGGACTTCCCCGTGATGGACCGCGTCGGCAATTTCGGTGGAAGCGGAAGCGCCTCCGGCGGAAACGGCAGTTACGGCTCCCCCGGCTATTTGCACCCGCCAAAGATGGACTACTCTCCTCTTTTCAAACAGTTCGAGGAGGGCGGCGAAACGGTAGGCGGCGGTGCAGGCGCCCCGCGCTACGTCGACCCCAACCCCAACTACGGCCCGCTGCTGGAAGAGGAATCCGCCCCGGAACGCAATGTGCTGGTGCTGGGCGGCAAACTGATTCTGGCGCCGGTACGCGAAGGACTGGCGGTAATCAGCATCAAAAAGGCGCAGGAGGCCATCCTGTACCACAAATACTTCGAATTCCTGAGCCAGGAGAGATTCATCTCCCAACGCTCTTTATATCCCCAGCAGGTAGTACTGCCATCCAACGTCTACTCAGTGATCCTGGAGAATCTGGAGCGGCTCTCGCAGCTGGGATTCGACATCCGCGATTTCGGCGACAACACCATTATCGTGTACGCCGTGCCGGATGGATTTCCCACGGAAGATGAGGCCTTGAAGGATGTTATGGACAATCTGGCCGCCTCGCTCGACACTGAACTGACCGGCGAAAGCATCGCCTCCTATGCCCACACGCTGGCAGCAGCGGCTGTTAAGAAGCTGAGCCACAACCTCAACGCGGTTCAGGCCGAAATGATTGCCAACCAGGCTCTGGTGCTCCGCGCCACCTACGGCAACGAACTGGCCACAAAATGCATCAGCATCATTTCTAACGAAGAACTGGAGAGAAGAGTATGAGAAACTACAGTTTCGGCGGGTTTATGAGTTCGATTCCGCCCGTGACGCGGAACCTGATAATAATCAACACCATCGTGCTGATATTCACCGTATTGACGGGGGACAAGATGTACGAGATGTTCTCGCTGTTCGCCTTTGAGTCGACTCTGTTCAAGCCGTGGCAGATCATTACCCATATGTTCATGCACGGCGGTTTCTGGCATCTGTTCTTCAATATGTACACGCTGCTGATATTCGGCACTCAGCTGGAGCGGGTGTGGGGCAGCAAGAAGTTCCTGCTGTTCTACTTCGTGACGGGAATCGGCGCCGCCCTCTGCCATAACCTTGTGGTGCATCTGCAAATCAACCACGCCCTGGCGGCAGGCAATGCAGCCAAAGCCCAAGCGGCCATGATGACCCCCACCGTAGGTGCCTCCGGCGCCATTTACGGCGTGCTTCTGGGCTACGGCATGCTCTGGCCCAACAGCGTGCTGCAGCTGCTCATTCCGCCGGTGAGACTCACCGCCAAATGGTTCGTAATCATCTTCGGCGCCATAGAACTTGTCACCGGCCTGACCGGTATGGGCGGCAATATCGCCCACTTCGCCCACCTGGGCGGCATGCTCTTTGGTCTGGCACTGATATTATACTGGAAGAAACGGGGTAAACTGTACAGCGACTGATATGGCAAAGATCCATTATCCCAAAACAGAGAAACCCAAGCGCAACAAGACTTGGTACAAGAAGAAATCGGAGCGCGGTCTCACGGTTTGGCAGATTCTGTTCCGGGTTCTGGTGATTATCAGCGCCGCAGCCCTGCTTATTTCGTACCTGTCCATATTCATCGACCCGGCGTTTATGTCGGTGCCGTCATTTTTCGGCCTCTATTACATCCCCATCTTCATACTGAATGTCATTCTGCTGATAATCGGGCTGGTAAGGATGAAGCGCTACCTGGTTATCAGCCTGGTGGCGCTGCTGCCCACGCTGTTCTTTGCCGACTTGTTCGTCAAGTTCGGCGGTGAGGAAAAGAGCGTGGCCGGCGACGAGGTCAAGGTGATGACTTACAACGTGGGCCGCTTCGGCGCCACACCCAAGGGGATGAACACCACCCAGGCTCTCACCAAAGTGTGTGAATTCGCCGCCCGCGAGGCTCCCGACGTACTGTGCCTGCAGGAGTTCCAGACTTCCGACACCGCCGCCGTGGCCCGGATCCTCAAATATCTCCCCTACCGCTGCCATTTCTTCTACGGTACCATCAAGAATTTCTCCGGCGTCATAACCTTCAGCCGCTATCCCATAGTGGATAAGGGGGCCATCACTTTCAAGGACACCCATAACCTGTGCGTCTGGAGCGACCTGCGCATCAATGATGTCACGGTACGCGTCTACAATTGCCATCTGCAGAGCAACCGCCTCTCGTTTACCAACACCATCCGCAGGATGGCCAAAAAGGGGCAGTTTACAGACGAAGTAAAGAACGTGCACGAGCGCATCGCCGACAGCAACATCAAGCGCAGCGAACAGGTCGGCACCATCCGCGACCATATAAAGGCCTGCACCATCCCGAGTATGGTCTGCGGCGATTTCAACGACACACCGATGTCGTATACCTACCACACCCTGGCCTCGGGCCATAAGGACAGTTTTGCCGACGGCGGCAACGGTTTCGGCGCCACCTATTCTGTGCTGTGGCCGCTGCTTCGCATTGACTACATCCTGATGCCGCAAAACGTCTCCTGCGACCGCACCCACATCACCCGCGTCCCCTACTCCGACCATTATCCCGTAAGTACACTGATATATTTCTAGCGATATGACAGAAGACCTTAAATACGAAGTCGATGCCGCCGTCAAGGCCTTGAAGGCGGGCGATGTTATCCTTTACCCGACCGATACCGTGTGGGGCCTGGGCTGCGACGCCACCCTCGACAATGCCGTACAGCGCATCTTCGACCTCAAGAAGCGTGACGACGCCAAGTCGGTGATCATTCTGGTGAGCGATGCCGATATGCTGGCGCGCTATGTGCGCCAGATACCGCCGATGGCACTTGACCTGCTCGATATCAACGACAAGCCGATGACAATCATTTATCCTGAAGGGATCGGCCTCTCTTCCAAAGTCATTGCCGACGACGGCAGCGTGGCCATCCGCATCCCTCAGAACGAGTTCTGCGTGGAGATGATACGCGCCTTCGGAAAGCCGATTGTGTCGACCTCCGCCAACATCAGCGGCGAGGAAACTCCCGCCTGCTTCGCAGAGATCAATGCGGAGATTCTTGACGGCGCAGAGCACATCGTGGAGCCGTCGCTGGAAGAGGGCAGCTCCGGCCTTTCGTCCCAGATCATCAAGATAGGCCTGAACGGCGAGGTCAAGGTCATAAGAGAATAATTTTGGGTAATTGGAAATTTCGTTTACCTTTGCAGTCCCATTTGGCGGGATAGCTCAGCCGGTTAGAGCGCATGATTCATAATCATGAGGTCGCCAGTTCAATCCTGGCTCCCGCTACAATGATGAGGGGGGCTAATGCCCCCCAATTTCATTTCCCCCTACCGCTACGGCTGCCCTATCTCACACGCATTACCTTCGCAACCTTCGCTATCGGCTGATGCCGATTATTAATACGAACTCTATCTTATTGTAATATGCCCAGCTATCTGCAAGTAGAGAATATCTCCAAATCGTACGGCACAAAGGTGCTGTTCGAGCATATCTCGTTCAATATAAACGAGGGGGACAAGATAGCGCTCATCGCCCCCAACGGGACGGGCAAGACCTCTCTGCTGAGCATTCTGGCGGGCAAGGATAGCAGCGACCGCGGCGGCGACATCAAGTTCCTTAAGAACATAGTCATCGCCTTCCTGGAGCAGGAGACGGTGCTCGACCCCGGCAAAACCATTATGGAGCAGGTGATTGCAGGCATCGCCCCCGGTGCGGTGCAGCGCGACGCCTGGGACCTGGAGACCGAAGTCAAGCAGATACTCACATCGCTGGGGCTGAGCGACTTTAGCTGCCGGTGCGCCAGCCTGTCGGGCGGAGAGGCAAAGCGGGTGGCAATCGCGTCGGTACTGGCCTCCAACGCCGATTTCGTAATTCTGGACGAGCCCACCAACCATCTGGACCTGGACGCCATAGAATATCTGGAGGACTACCTTTCCAAGAGCCGCCGGACGCTGTTTATGGTGACCCACGACCGCTACTTCCTGGACCGCGTGTGCAATACCATCCTGGAGCTGGACGGCGGCAACCTGTATACCTACAAGGGCAATTATCAGTACTATCTTGAGAAGCGGCAGGAGCGGCTGGCGGTGGCCAGCGCCCTGAACGAGAAATACCGCAACATCTACCGGCGGGAGCTGGAGTGGATGCGAAGCACCCCATGCGCCCGCACCGGCAAGGCCCGTTACCGCGAGAACGCCTTCTACGACCTGCAGGAGAAAGCCGCACCTATCCGCGAGACCAAGCAACTGGCCATCAACCTGGGCAGCGCCCGTCTGGGCCGCAAGATTGTCAACTGCCGCGGCGTGGGCTTCAGCTATGGCGAGCGACCTATCGTCCGCGATTTCACCTACAACTTTGCGCAAGGCGAGAAGATCGGCATCGTGGGGGCCAACGGCATCGGCAAGAGCACCTTCCTGAACCTTCTGACCGGCGCTCTGCAGCCCGACTGCGGCACCATAGACCGCGGCGAGACCGTCCGTTTCGGCTATTACCGGCAGGAAGGAATGTCGTTTAAAGAGAGCCAGACAGTGCTGGAGGCGGTGCAGGAGATTGCAGAGACGGTTCGCGACGCCACCGGCGCCCAGATATCGGTCACCACGTTTTTGCAGCAGTTCCTCTTTCCCGTGGAGATGTTCAATACTAGGATTTCCCGTCTTTCCGGCGGTGAAAAGCGGCGGCTGTACCTGCTTACCGTGCTGATGCAGCGTCCCAACGTGCTGCTGCTGGACGAGCCGGCCAACGATTTGGACATCGTGACACTGAACGTACTGGAGAACTATCTCAAGGAATACGACGGCAGCGTGATCCTGGTCTCCCACGACCGATTCTTCCTGGACAAGATCGTGGACCATCTGTTCGTGTTCACCGGCGAGGGCCACGTCAAGGATTTCGTGGGCAGCTATAGCGAATATCGCGAGTTTATGAAGGAAAGGCGCCGGGCTGCAGAGAAGGCCGCCCGTGCAGAAAAAGCACCGGCCGCGCCCCGCACCAAACCCGCCCCGGCATCGGATAAAAAGAAACTTTCCTGGAAAGAGCAGCGCGAAAAAGAAAAGATAGAGGCCGAACTACCGATTCTGGAGGCCCGTAAGGCTGCACTTGAGACCGAGCTTTCATCCGGCACCCTCGATATCGCCGCCCTCACCGCCAAATCCCGCGAAATCGAACAGATCATCGCCGATATCGACGCCAAGGAACTCCGCTGGCTGGAACTGTCGGAATAATCACCTTATTTATGCCCGCAAAAAAGAAATCAGACGAGTGTGGTAGGTGGAATAATATAAATGTTTGGACGGCTCCGACAGGAAAGAGTTTTCTACCATTGTTTGTATTGCGGGATAATCGGCAGTAAACCTGCTTAATTCACGTTGTACTGTTTTCTCCGGAATCCCCAAAGCAAGCCCGAAATCAACGAACGTTTGGCCGGAAATGCCCATAGGGAATGAGCGGCCATCGGCAAACAACCCTTTTTGGAGAGCAAAGACGCTGTCTCCCGGAAGATGTATCTGAGTGTTGATCAGGTCATAAGCCGGGGCCAGCCGATAGTCGCCATCTTGATTCTTGATAACAGAGAAGTTCTTTATGTGGGCATCACCGTTGGAAAACAAGAAATTGAAAAGAATCAAATCAAAAAACTTTACGATCTCTATCTTCCAAGCAGGTATATACCTCCTGATAAGCAAGCCTATATCCTCGTAGCTGAGGGCAGAGTATTTAAAATCCCGACCGTACCTTTCTGGCGTGATGCCTGCCAATGAGGCAAAATCCTCCTGTTGGATTTTTGTACTGTCGGCAGCAACATCATACCGGCGTGTGACATACGCCGCCTCGCCGTTTCTGAAAAAACACAAAGCGTTGGCTGCCGTTTCGATACGAAACACCTTTTCTGCGATTTGCATTGTAAGATGTTCATTGGCCGGGCTGTCGGCACAATTATCGAAGTCGGTAAGCGCCGGCTTCAAGATGTGGGTCCCTTGTTCTCCTTGTTTTGTAAGTTGGAACTGGCCGTCCCTTATTACAACCGAATACTTGCTCTGCGCACCCGAAAGGGAGATATGTCCGCGGTTATCATTAAACGCGAGAAGTTCCTTCGCCGGGCTCTCGAACGGAAGTACCGGGGAGACCTTAATGCCGCCCGACAAATGTCTCAATTGGGCGGCCGTGTATTGTTGGAATGGTATTGGTGTCATAGCGGCTTCACGGTTATTGCGCCAGGTGTGTCGGTCTGTGCAGTTGCCATAAGTATTCCAAAGTCATCGTCCCTGTCCAATTTATGCATTGCCGCCTGGACTGTCCTGTTGTGGCCCTCAGAGAGCATATTGGCAAAAAAAGGGAACAAGTATGACAAGCGGTACTCCTGGTTGCTTTTAGGTAATGTTAAACTGATTGCCGGGGCGCTTATGTCAGAAAAATACACATCATCGTAACGGAAAACATACTCAGAAGGAGAAACCTCCATAATCAGTCCCGCCAGACGGCCATTATTATAAACTTGTGCTTGTCTCATAATTATTCAATATTTTTGACAGCGGTGGTCAGGACAAGACCCAGCGTATCCAACACCTTTTCCAGTATCCTGAGGCTGGGATTCGCCTCGTCCCGCTCTATTTTTGTGAGCGTATTGATACCTATACCCGAAAGGTCTGCAAGCTGACGCTGCGTTATTTTCAAGCATTTCCGGCGTGTTTTAATTTGTTTTCCGATACTATCCATATCCCAGTATATTGTGATTTTTGCAAAAATACATAAAGAATTCAAATTTCACAACACAGATATCACAATATATTGTGTATTTTATGTCGGAATAATTATTGCTTATCTTTGTCAAAACGGACAAAATGAAACGTATTTTCATAATTGCACTATTCTTACTGACCGCTCTCACCTGTCGGGCACAGGACGATTTTATGTCCACGGTGCGGGTCAGCAAGGCTTCGCCGGCCATATTCGAGAAGATGGCGGAGGCGCTGGAGCCTTATAAGGACGAGCCGGCAAGCGACATGATGGTGCGCTGCGCAAAGCAGTTCCTGGGCACGGAGTACGTGGCCGGTACGCTGGAGATTGAGCCGGAGCAGCTCTGCATCAATATGGACAAGACCGACTGCATCCTGTTTGTGGAGATGTGCCTGGCGATGGTGCAGACGGTGAAGAGCGATGAGCCCACGTTCGAAAACTTCTGCCGCAACACCCAAAACCTCCGCTATGCGGGTGGCACGGTAGACGGATATGCCTCTCGCAACCACTACACATCGTCCTGGATCAAGCAGGGTCAGGAGAACGGCATCTTTACAGAAGTTTCCAAAGAAATAGGCGGCGCGCAGCTTGACCAGCATTTCGACTTTATGAGCACCCACCTGGATTCATACAAGCAGCTCAAGGACAACCCCGGAATGGTGGTCAAGATAATGCAGACGGAGAAGGCCCTGAATAAAGATGATTATTACTACCTGCCTCAGGACAACATAACCGCACTTACCAAAGGCATCAGGGAGGGCGACATAATCTGCTTTGTCACCCCCGTCGCCGGCCTGGACATAGGCCACGTGGCCATCGCAATCAAGCAGGGCGGGCAGATGCATTTCATACACGCATCGACCAAGGCGATGAAGGTGGTGATCGACTCCCAGACCATCGCCGACTACGTCCTGACGCACAAATCCGCCAAGGGCGTCCGGGTTGTAAGAATCAACTAAAATGGTTAAATTTGCAAGATATTTTTAAGCAAATCGACCGTTTTAGTTAGGATTTCGATGCACAGGATATTTCTGCCGATATACAGGTATTTCTGCAAGCACAAGGCACTTATGTACATCCTGCTGGTGGCCACCAGCGCACTGTTCCTGTATTTCGGCCTCAAAGTCAAATACGAAGAGGACGTCTCCCGGCTGCTGCCCACCTCCAGCGTAGAGAGCGAGCTGGCGTTCGGTTCCATCGGCCTCAAGGACAAGATTTACATCCAGGTGACCGGAGATGGCGAGAGGCTGGACCCTGCCACCCTGGTGGAACGCACCGACGCCTTCATCAACCTGCTGCAGAGCAAGGATACCACCGGCAAATTTATAGACAACATCCTCTGGAAGATGGAACCCGAGACTGCCCTGAATGCGCTCGATTTCGTGCTGGGGCACATTCCGTCTTTCATAGATACCACCGCATACACGGCCTTTGCCGCCGCCACCGAGCCTGCGACCATCAAGGAAATGGTGGCTAAGGACGCCGAACTGGTGATGTCCGACGAGACCGGCGACATCACCCAGGCCATCAGCAATGACCCGCTGAACCTGCGCGAGGCGGTTCTCGGCAATCTGATGACCGAAGCCACCGGCGGCTACAACATCATCGACGGGCATTTCTTCTGCCCCGACAGCACGGTGACCGTCGCCTATCTGGCCCCCGCCTTCAAATCGCTGGACAGCGGCACCGCAACCGCCTTCTGCAAGTTGATGCGCGCCACCGTAAAGGAGTTCCAGCAGGCAAATACAGACACCAGGGTGCTGTTCCACGGCGAACCGGTCGGCAGCGTCTCCAACGCCAGCCGCATCAAGGGCGACCTTGTGGTGACGGTGGGCATTTCGCTGGTGATGATATTCATTCTGCTGGGGCTGTGCTTCCGCAGCAAATCGTTCTTCATAAAGATTCTGGGGCCGATAATCTACGGCACCGCCTTTGCCCTGGCATGCATTTACTGGATAAAGGGCAGTATGTCGCTGCTGGCTCTGGGATTCGGCGCGATTGTGCTGGGCGTAGCTATCAGCTACTGCCTGCACCTGCTGATACATCTCTTTTATGTAGGCGATGTGGAGCAGCTGTTGCGCGAAGAATCGACGCCGGTATTCCTTGGGGCTCTGACCACCATAGGCGCCTTCCTGAGCCTGCTGTTCACCGACAGC
>JAFZBQ010000059.1 GCA_017561665.1 Bacteroidales bacterium
AGTATGACTCAAAACAGTGGATATGATGAAGAATAGATATATACTTATCTTAGCGGCCATTGCACTTCTGTGCGGCTGCGAGAAGCACCAGGAAGTCTTTTTCGACACGCCGTTCGTCCGTATAGAAGACGCCAACGGCAAGACCACGATGGACATCGACCACAAGCTGGACAATGTGCTTACAGAAATCCGTGTGGTGGTGAGCGCCAGCAGCAACTATTTCCAGGAACCGATTACTGTGGAATACGAAGTGATTGCGGGCGAGGGCATCAAGGAGGGCGTGGATTTCCGCATCCAGAGCAGCCACCGCAGCCCCCTCACATTCGAGCCCGGCAACTACACCCTGCCAATACGCGTAATCTGGTACAAAGCCGCCGACTTTGACCCGGCCAAGGACAACACCCTCACTCTACGCCTGACAGGCACCAGCGTGCCCGAAATGACGCTCGGGGTTCCCGGACCCGGTAAAAAAAGAAGTGAATTCATATACAAACAATTATAAACAACCAATCAATCATTAAGATGAAAAAACTCATTTCCCTCGCAGCCTGCATTATGGCTGTGGTCCTGGTGGCAGTATCCTGTACGCCTAAGGACAAACCCGACGGAAAGTGCGAGCTTACCGCATTCTCCCTTAAACTGTCTGTAGGTGTCCTCAGCACCGACATCGCCGGTACCATCGACAACTCGGCAAAGACCATCACCGTGGTAATTCCCACTTCGGTTACCAAAAACACTTTCAAACCCACCTTCACCGCTACTGAATGGGATGTTGTAACCATCGGCGGCACTCCCGTAACCAGCGGCGAGACAGAGGTGACAATTGCCGACGGCACCAAGGTTGTCGTAAGTGACGATGTATCCGCACTTAAGACCGAATACACCATCGTTGTAAAAGCCAACGACCAGAAGGCAGAACTTGTTGCAGTAAGTTTCAAGGCTGCCGACAACAGCCTCCTCGAAAATGATGTCACTCCCGATGCCATCGCCTCTGAAATGGTTGTCCGCGTTCCCGGCACTGCTTTCCGCCAGGAACTGACCGTTACCGTACAGGCCGGCTTCAACGATGAGATCAAGGTCAACAATACCGCCGTAGAGAGCGGCTCTTCCATCAAGGTCGACACCAGCTTCCCCATCGACATCACCGTTAACGACGCAGTTGCCGGCACCACAGCCACTTATGTACTCAAGGTCGGCAAAATCCTGGAGTATGTTGTTTCTCAGCTCGGCAGCTATGCAGAGGGGTCAATGATTGACTTTAATATGACTATAAGCCCTGCCGATAATAGTCCTTACTTCGCATATGTCAGAAAGATTGAAGGCGACAGCAACAATGGCATTTCAGTGGCAAAGTGGAACGGCAGTTCGTTCGCTCTTGTTGGGAATACTGCTGTTGCAGATGCATCGGCGCGCTCCGCGTCCAAGCCTCAGGTTACATTCGCCAAGGATGGAACCCTCTATCTTTACTATCTGGGAGGAGACGTTGCCAGCAAGCCTACTGTCAAAAAGTTTGACTCCGAATGGAACCTCGTGGGCACAGCTGGAATCACTCCTCAAAACTGCAACACTACCTATCATAACTCGTTCTTTGTTCATCCTGGCAATTCACAACCCGCTTTCCTGTGGTCCGGCAACTCTAAAAACACACCCAGCCTCCGCAAGATGAATTACTCATACTTCTCCGGATCCGACTGGACTTCTATCATTGAGTCTTCAGGTGTACCTGAATATACATCAGGAACGGCAAACGCTTATTATACTTCTGCATATGTAATAGTCAATGATAAGGTCTTCATCGTATCAACCTTCAATGGCAACGGTTACTATATCCATGGAATCGGCGCTGACGGAACCATGACCACCGTCGTTGAAAACTATGTACCGGACAGTGCCCCTTATGCGCTTCCCACCAATATCCAGTTGAAGAAGGGAACTGACGGGACAATCTATATGATGGGTGCTGTAAATGCTGGAGATAATTCAATGCAAATTTTCTCTGTAGATCAGGATGCACATACCCTCAAGACCTACGGCGCCGGTCTTCCTGTAACCATCGGCTCCGGCGGAAGCATATCCCAGGGCTTCGGATTTGATATCAATCCGCTCGACGGCCTGTTTGTTTCAGCTTATGCAGACACAGAGAATGCAGCCGTTCTCTCTTATCTGGACGACAACCTCCAGTGGAGCAACTTTGACGTAGAGGCTCCGGCTGTTTCCAACAAATCGCCAGTTTACGTAGCATTTAACAGTCAAGGCGACTGCTTCGTTTCTTATTTGTCAGCAAACGGCATCGAACTATTCAGAGTAGGCCTCGAAGAGGATATCCTCCCCGAATAATATGCTATCTGACCCAACAAAAATGGGTGGCGTGTTTAACGTCACCCATTTTTTGTTATCGTTTCCCGACTACAGCACCGGCAGGATGATGTCCCACACCAGGCCGATTTCCGTCTGCATATTGGCAACCTCGGCTGTGATGGCCATCACGGCGTCCTGATCGGGCATCACTATGATATACTGGCCGTAGGCGCCGTCGGCACGGAAGGCGTTGTGACGGCAACGCCACATCTGGTAGCAGTAGCCCTGATGCCAGTCGGGATTGGGGTCGTTCTCCGGGTCGAAATCCTCCGGACGATTGTCAATCTGAGCCTTGGACATCTCGGCCACCCAGTCGGCCGGAATCACCTGACGGCCGTGCCATTTGCCGCCGTCGAGCATCGTCTGACCGGTCTTGGCCATATCCTCGGTCTTGAGGTAGAGCCCCCAGCCGCCGTAATTGATGCCTTTGGGGCACTCCTTCCAATATGGCTTCTCTATGCCCAGCGGCGCCCACAGGCGCGGCTCCAGATAGTCCACGATCTTCTCTCCGGTGACCTTCGTCACAATTGCAGAGAGCATATATGTGCCGATTGTGTTATAGCAGAAAAACGTGCCCGGCTTGTGTTCCACGGGGAACTTGAGGAATTCGGCCACCCAATCCTCCTTGTCGTTGCGGATTTCATCTGTATGCTCCCTCTCGTGACCGCAGCTCATTGTGAGCAGGTCGCGCACGGTAATGGCCCGAAGGTTGGCGCTCAAATTGCCGCTGACCCTGTCGGGGAAGAAATCCACCAGATGGTCGTCCAGGCTTATCAGCCCTTCGTTTATTGCAAAGCCCACCGCAATCGAGGTGAAGGTCTTGCTCACCGAGTGCATCACATGGGCGCTGTCGGGGGCATTGGGTTCCATCCATCGCTCTGAGAGTACCTTGCCGTGCTGCAGCAGCATCGCACTGTGGATGGTCTGACCGGCGTCGGCTTCGGCCTGCAGCCACTTTTCAAAGGCAGCCTCCTGCTCTTCCGTTGCCTTGCCGCGGGGCAGCGAATTATCATCTTTAGTTTTGCAGCCGCAAAGCATCATCACGGCCATCATCAACAAAAGGCACGATTTTTTCATAGTTTGGTGATTGTTTGATTTTTACCAAAGATAACGAAATCTATTCTATTTATTTATATATTTGTGTAAAACAACAATTGCGCAATTATGAAAAGAATTCTCTTTGCTATAGCGATATTGATCGCTTGCACCCTCCCTGCCTCCGCGCAGAAGACTTGGTTCTGCTCCGACCCCGGCACCAAACTCTATTATGTCCAGAAAGATGCCAAGGGCAAACCCGCCGGCGACGGCTTCCACTACGTAATCAAGGATGTCTCTACGGAAGATGGTAAGACCACCATTACCTTCGACGCCATTGTATTCGGCAAGGACGGTGTAGCACAGGACCCTGTCGGCTGCAAGGTCTGGAGTGCCGACGGTTACTATCACACCGATACCCGCGCCGCGCTGGGCCAGTACGGCAGCGCATTCACCGCCAAGGGACACGGCCCCATTATGCCGGAGAACCCCGTCCTGGGCGAGGAACTTGACGGCAGCACCATCACCCTGGAGGCGCTGGCCACTACCGCCAATTACACCAACGTCCGTTTCACCAAGCACGAGAGCATCACCACCGACGCCGGCACATTCGACTGCTGGTGCCTGGAATACACCGTCAACGCCAAAGTGGCCATCATCAAGACCGAATCTCAGACCGAGATGTGGGTTGCCAAGGGCGTAGGCGTAGTGCGTGAAATCACCAAGGACAAGAAGGGCAAAGTCACCAAGATTATGGAGCTTTCAAAAATTGAATAACAAATAATTATTACCGATATGAAAAGATTTTTGATGATTATTGCTGCAGTCCTGTTCCTCTGCGCACCGGCGTCGGGTCAGGGCCTGCTCAAGAAACTCGGCGACCGCGCCAAGGACGCCGTTGAACAGAACCTTGGCAACAAGGTGGAAAAAGGCGTAAACGACATCCTGGACGGCAAGAAGAAAGAGACCAAGGAAAAGAAAGAGAAAAAGCAGCGCGAAGCTGCCGAAGCAGATGACGCCCAGGACGGCTGGACCTGTCCCGAGTGCGGAGCCAAGGGCAATACCGGCAAGTTCTGCGACGACTGCGGCGCAAAGAAGCCGGACAACACTCCTGACGCAGTAGGTCAGAATGTCAAGAGTGATTTCGTGCGCGGCAGCGTGATTCTCTTCGAAGATGATTTTGCCAACGAGCAGCTTGGGGAATTTCCTTCCAAATGGGACATCGATGGTGGCAGTGCTGAAGTAGCATCCATCAACGGCAAGAAGTATCTGAACTTTACAGACGGCTGGAATTCAGTGGCTCCATTGATGACGAATATGGAGTCATATCTGCCAGATGTATTTACACTTGAGTGGGATGTCTTCTATAGCAAGGTTGGCGATTTTGGCCAGTCTGACTTAGATGTACATTTTATGAAAAAGGGCTCTTGGAATGACCAGGCAGGTAATGTTGCATTAACATATCGGCCTTGGGGACCTGATTCTTATGGATACTATCGATTTGAGAAAGGCGAAGGCTCTACCGGTGATGTAAATGGCAGTTTGGACTGGAATCAAATTAAAGATTTCATCAAAATAGGTCAATGGAATCACTTTGCAGTGTCTTTTAACAAGCGTGCGTTCAAGTTTTATATCAATGGAAATAGAGTCATTAATCTGCCGAATGCGAAAGCTCCTGAGCGGATATTGTTTATCGGCGTAGGTGACTACAAGTATAGAGGATTCACCAATGTAGTACTCGCTGCCGGAGCCAAGGATCTATACGAGCGTCAAACCACCGACCTCTCAGCTGCCGCAGCAGCCGTCGAGAAGGCCATTGCCGAGACCGGCAAGTTCGTGACCAACAACATCCTGTTCGAGACCGGCAAGGCTACTTTGAAGCCCGAATCGATGGAAGAAATCCAGAAGGTTGCCGAGTATATGAAGAAGAACCCTCAGGCACGCTTCGAAGTGCAGGGCCACACCGACAACGTCGGTTCCGACAAGACCAATGACCCGCTGAGCCAGGCACGTGCCGAGGCCGTGGTCAAGGCTCTTGAAGAGCAGGGCGTGGATCCCTTCAACCTGCGTCCCGTAGGCAAGGGCAGCCACGAACCGGTAGCTGACAACAGCACCGACGAAGGCCGCGCCAAGAACCGCCGCGTCGAGTTTATAAAGAAGTAACAATTCCCTCATACAACAAAGAATCCCCGAGCTTCACTGCCCGGGGATTCTTGTTTTTACCGACTTGACTTACAAATGCCTGTCAAAGTCCATCCTCTCGTGAAGGATGCGAACTATAGAGATTGTCTCATCATCCCCTATCGTGTAGAAAATCACGTGACTGCCCCATTGATATTTCCAATATCCCTCACGAATATGAGCATATGGACGCCCTAAGTTTTGAGGATTGTCAGCCACCAGAGCGCAAGCATTCATCAAACCTGTTACGTAATTATTAGCCTGCTCACGTGACCAATTATCCAGCGTATAACGCCATATTCCCGCCAAATCCTGACTGGCGCGGTTAGATAGTCTGTATTTCTTTGTCATACGCCTCATTCAACTCATTAAGAAACTCAGTAGGATTGAAATCTTCTATATACCCGCTCTCTTCTCCTTCTACAAGTGCGGCTCTTAGTGCAGTGATGCGAGCTTCGTCTTCTTCCATACGGCGCAGTGCCGCCCGGATGACTTCGCTGGCATTGTTGTACCTACCACCCGCGATACTCTCGCGGATAAACTCTTCGTAATGTGGTCCCAAAGAGACCGTAACAGTTCTACCCATTTGAAACATATCTTATTCCTCCACAAATGTAACAATATTTCTTACATTTATCAATGCAAAGATATGCCACTTAACAGGAATATCCAAGGGAATTCCTGAATATCAGGCAAATATTTCTGTTTTCAAAAACAGAATATACGTTTTTAAAAAAATTAGCGGGAGAAAAAGAATTTCCAGAGAGGCGCGGCCATAAGGGCCTGGAGAATTTGATTGCTTTCTAGAAGTTCACGGACAAAAGCAGGTGCTACAAGATGGACTTCGATATCTTCTGTGGCGTCAAGACTCTGGCCGGCCACCTTCTTGACTCCGGTGGCCACAAAACTGTAGGCCAGGTTGTTGCTGGTAGCCGGGTTCGGCGAGAGGGTCATCCAGTGTTTCCACTTGCCGCCGGCATAGCCCGTCTCTTCCAGCAATTCGCGCTTGGCCGCCTCGAGAGGGGTCTCCCCCTCCTCTATCACTCCGCACGGCAGTTCGTAGCAGGTATTTCCCAGACCGTGCCGATACTGACGCTCCAGCACCACCTGCCCATCTTCTGTAATGGCTATGATATTGACCCAATTGGGATATTCCAGCACGTAGTATTCGGGATTGATGCGCCCGTCCGGCAATCGGCAGACATCCTTGCGGGCCGTCAACCACGGCCGCCGAATCAGATACTCCGTGGAGAGTATCTCCCATTTCCGATCCTCATTAATCGTATTTTCCATAATACAACAAAAGTAACGATTAATTTGTACATTTGTAAAACATAAACAACGCCATATGAGACTATTCAGATTATTGACTCCGATTGCCTGCATCCTTCTTCTGGCTGGATGCAAGGATAGTTCGCAGACCGCCAGAATGACCCCCAGAATCCCCGTTGTCAATTCCCACGGCATCCCCGGTCCGGAAAACAATCATTACAAGGAGGTCATCTTTGACCACCCTGTTGTTGTCAAAGACGGCTGGCTGCAGCCTTGGCTGGACTATGACTCACTTATGGTGTGGTCTATGAATTTCCTCATCGACGGGCCAAAGTGCGAAACTCCCGACGGCATACTTCCGGGATATCTCGCAACAGCTTCTTATGAGGCATGGGCTATGGTTTTCCCGGATGTCTTGACGGAATACCCCGAAGTCCTGGAAGGAAACTACATCTGGCGGGGCAATATGATTCCCAACAACCAGGGCAGCAACGTCTACTTTGCAATGAAGCTGTTCCGCTATTATTATCCATATACCGGGGACATCCGGGCACTGGTACCCGTGAAGAACATCCTCGACAGGATGCTGATGTTCCTCACTCCGGACGATTGGGCCTGGCCGGGGATGGTCCGCACTCAGGACAATGACGACCCCGACGGAATATGGCTGGACGAAAGGCTCGAGCCTGACAAGGCCGCTATGACCGGCATCGCCTTTATGGATTATGCCGCATACACCGGCGAAGAGAAATACCAGCAGATGGCAGAACATATTGCCGACCTTCTGCTCAAAAACATCAAGGACGGTTCTGAGACAGTATCTCCGCTCCCCTTCAGGGTGAACATGCGCACCGGCGAGACCGAGGATGCTTATACAGCCGATATGATTTTCGTGGTGGAATTCTTTGACAAGCTGCTCGCATGCGACAATTCTCTGGACAAGGCTGATATGAAGGCGAAGAGAGACCTTGTCTTCGATTGGATAATGGAATATCCCGTCAATACCGGACTCTGGTCGGGCTATTTCGAGGATGTGCCCTGTCTTATCGACAATATCAATCAGTTCTCTCCTATGGAAACTGCAAGATACCTGCTGGACAATCCGGAGGCCTGCAAAGATTACAAACAGATTGTCCTGGATCTGCTCGCCTTCGTAAAGGAGCGTTTCGGCCCTGTGACCCGCTACGGCGCAGCCAGCATCAACGAGCAGGACGCCTGCTATTATGAGATGGGAAGCCACACTGCCCGATACGGCTCCGTGCTGGCACGCTGGGCTGCAGAGACAAGGTGCGAACAGGCCAAGAAAGAGGCGCTGTCAACCCTTGCGCTAGCAGAATACACTGCTTACAATCATACATCCAAGGGCAACATTGCGGTTAATTCAGTAGGCCTTAACTGGGCCGGAATATGGAATTCCGACTGCTATTTCGATTATCTGCCCCACTTCCTGGAGGGGATGGCCGCCTGGCCGGAAATCATCCCGGAAGGGACCGACCATATATTCAGCACCACCTGTATGATGAAGGATGTCGCATACGCCCCCGGCAGTGTAAAATACACCGCGCTGGATCCCAACGGCACCGAGATGTTGAAACTGTCGTTTGAGCCCAAGGTCCTTTCCGGCGGCAAGCCGCTGCCACGCTCATGCTGGAAATTCGGCAAATACAACGGCTGCGACAACATCCTTACCATCAACCGCAAGGGTGTCACCGATATCGAGGTGGTGCAGAAATAAACCGCTGTTATTTACTTGAAAGGAACCTCAGCTGCGCTTCTAACATTTGGAGACGCGGCATGGGGTAGCCGGCCGTTGCTGCAATTGCCAACGGACGGGTATAGAGATATTCTATCTCCATCGGGCGGCCGTTGTCATAATCAAGTTTCATAGATGGCTTGTAGGGGGTCATCTTGTCGGTATTGGCCATCATCTTATCGGCAAAAGAGGCGTCCAACTTCACTCCGCAGGCGTTTGCCGCGTTTATCACCTCAAGCATCTGATCATAAATGAGCGCCCTGGTGGACGGGTTTGACAGCAGTTGTGCGGTGGATGCATCCAGCGCCACCGTCATCCCGTTGAAAGGCATGTTCCACACCGCCTTGCGCCAGCGGGCCAGTTTGTATTCGGCCTGGAAAGTCTCAACGCCGGAGTTGGTCAAATCGCGGACGAGGGCCTCTATTATGCCCTTGTCGCGGCAGGAATAATTTGCGATGGTGAGGGTGCCATAGTCCATGTGGGAGATATGGCCCGGGCCGGTCTTTGCAGAACAGATGAAGGCAGTGGCGGCAGCAATCTGAAGGCCCGGCATCGCCGCCTGCAGGTCATCTTCCATACCGATGCCGTTCTGGATTAAGACCACGAGGGTGTCGGGGCCAGCGACGTGAGACAGAAGTTTGGGAAGAAGTGCATTGTTGACCGTCTTGAGCGCGACCAGCACAACATCGCAGACGGGCAAGTCTTCGGGGGTTTTATATGCCTTGATTGGATTGATCAGGAAATTGCCGCGGCAGGAATCCACGCGAAGGCCGTTCTGACATACGTATTCATAATCTGAATGCATCAGAAAGCAGACATCTCTGCCTACATTAGCCAACCGCCCGCCGAAATATCCGCCTACCCCACCAACACCGATTACTGCGTACTTCATTTTAATCCGTTTTGCCAAGCGAATATAGGCATTTTCCGGTTAAAAGTGGACGAGGTGTCTTTCCCTAAAAAAAGTTGACTCGTAAAACACGAGTTACAATGTTTGTGTATCGTAAATCACTGAGAAATCTGTACTACGAGCAAGCCGTGAATCTTTTCTACAGGGAAGGATTATCTTATAGG